>JAFGQS010000044.1 GCA_016935565.1 Deltaproteobacteria bacterium | reverse complement strand
TTCAGTACACCCCACAAGCCGATCAATATGGCTTCTGCTGTGTCGTGTCGGAGAGATGTTGGACGTGGTGCTCCTGACCACTCGATGACCTTTCTTGCTTTTTCACCGGCGCTGTATTTCGCTCGAGGCCTGCTCCTCTGTTCTCGTGGATAGAGAAAGAGCTTTCGCCAGTCTTCAGCACTGATCTGAAGTACAGGAATTTGTCGGTGGATGGCTTCATGCTCCCATATATCTGCCAGAGAACCGCCGCCTTCCATAACCAGCCATGAAAGGTGGGGAATGTTGTCAAACAAGCCTTTAATGCCCCGTCGCAACCGTGATATCGAGCCGAAATTATGAGATCTGTACCAAATTAAATGTCCATCCCGTCCGTACAGGGCGAGTCCCGTCCTTAAACCAAGATCGACAGCAAGTAACGTATTCATGAACGTTCCAGGATTCAGTGATATTATGTTCAGCTGATGTTGTTTCAGGTAAGCACTACCATACTATGAATGCGAGATTCTCGCAATATGGCTCGTAGCACGATTATCACTTGAGCAGCATGAGCATTATTCTGTGGCGGACGTTGCTTCCCCCTCAGAATTTATCTTTCAATAGATTTCAGCGCACGTGTGAGAAAAACGCTTATGAAAATAAGACAACCTGTCAGTATGATTGCTAATGCGAAAGATTGTGTCTCTCCCAACGTACCCATAAGCGCAGGGATAAAACCGGCCCCGACAAGATATGCAACAAAGACAGTGATGGAAATAGTAAGATTTCGAAGATGTGGCGGACCGATCTGAGACAAAACGGTAAAAGCAGCGGGGAAAAAACATACGGAAAGCATGGGTTGTAGAAATACAATAACAAACACCCAGTTTCCCGGCATGGTTCCGAGCAAAACAGTCATGATGCCATTAAAAACCAATACAATCTTCATGGTTATATAAGGCCCTATGCGATCGGTTACCCATCCGGCAATGAGAGCGACGAACAGAACGGGAATCCGGGAAAATGCGATCAACGTATTGGCTAAACTTCTTTCTAACCCTCGTTCCGCAACTAAATAAAGAGGAAGCATGCTATAAATTCCAATGCCGGCAGCGATCCCGAGGCTGAAGAGAACCGTCATAATCCAGAATGTATGCCGTGACAGGAGGATACTGATATTTTTATAGTTGGGAATTCCTCCCCGGAAACTTCCTCCTCTGCCAAAAAAAGTGTAAGACAGGCCAGCCAGAATCGAAACTGTCCCGATGATGAATAATACACCTCTCCAGGAACAGTAGTTCAGACATGCCTCTGATATGAAAGGAGCGGCGATAAATGCAAGGGATGGTGCCAATTCATGGATCGCAATGGCTTTTCCCCAATGTTTGCGATCGGTGAGAACTGTTATGGTGGCTATTCCTGAAGGAAGGTAGATCCCGGCAGCTAAGCCAAGAAACAGCAAGCCGAGATGTAGGTGTGTCAATGATCTGCTCATGGCAATACCAACAAGGGCAATACCGGTGACGATGGAAGAACTGATAATGGTAGTTCGATGAGTCACCATGGAGGAAAGCTTGCTTGAACCGAGGAGTGCCGAACTGTAGCCGATAGAAATCCACATAAAAAGTATTCCCGCTTCACCATGACTGATACCAAGATCATTTTCAATGGACGGCATCAAAGGTGCCAGGATTATCCTCGAAAGGAAGTTTAATAAAAAAATTCCTGTGATAAAAAGAATAGGGCCGATATTTGATATAAAAGGTGTGTCCGTGCTTTTTTCAGTTACCACGGTTTTATCCTGATAGTCCTGTTCGTATTACGGTATCGGTGAACCTTTCAAACGTTCAAAATAATCGTAAAGTATTTCTTTGTGATCAAACATAAGAGGGCCGGGGAGACTGTCTTGAGTAAAGACGCCGATCTCGGCGGCATCGTCTGCCGCTTGCGGTAGACCTCGCCCTTTGGCAATATAGACAGTGGAGATAGTGTGCTGTCGGGGGTCTCTATCAGGCCGGGAGTATGTGTGCATTTGTTCAACGAGTGTTACGTCCAGGGACGTTTCCTCTCGAGCTTCTCTGATCGCTGCTTCTTCAAGAGATTCTCCGTAATCGACAAAGCCACCGGGAATTGCCCATCCAACGGGATCGTTTTTCCGTTTTATGAGGATAATTTTTCCTCCGTCTACCTCAATGATAATGTCGACAGTTGGAATGGGATTTCGATACACTGTCATCTCCGAACCACAGTGCTGACACGTATACTTATTTTTTACACTCATAAGATAACCTCAAAACTAATATGTATGATAAATAATAGATCATTTACTGCGATGAACATTGATATGTCAAGGTTGAATCTCTATGGGATCGTTTTAAATTCTTGACAATTGACGGTCATTTCATTAGCCTACAGCATTAAATCTTTCTTTCGGGGTAAGAGATGGTTGGTGTAATTGTAATAACACACGGAAACTTGGGAAGTGAGCTGATAAAGGCAACTGAATTGATAAAGGGAAATCTGAAGGGGATCCTTGCTATTTCTGTTGATGCGGCAAAGGGGGTTGAAAATTTAAAAAAGGAAATAACAACAGCAATAAAAAAAGTCGATTCAGGCAATGGTGTTTTGATCTTGACAGACCTTTTTGGCGGAACTCCTTCAAATATTTCCCTCTCCTTTTTGAAAGAGCATAAAGTAGAGGTGGTTACGGGAGTAAATCTTCCCATGATGCTCAAGATATCGGAAATACAGGAAGACAAGAACCTGGGGGACTTTGCTGATTATATAAGGAATTACGGAAAGAAAAACATATACTTGGCTAGTGAAATTTTGAACAGAAAAGCGAATGAAAAGTAAACGAATGTTGAGAGAGTCGAATTTTGGCTCTCTTTTTTTTGTTTGATTGTTTGATTGATAATTATCCGATTGATCAATGGATGTCACTTTTGTAAGAGTTGATAACAGACTCATTCACGGACAGATTCTGGAGGCTTGGGTTCCCTTCATAGGGGCATCACGTATAATCGTTGTCAATGATGAGGTGGCGAGCGATATTTTTCGGGAAACGGTTGTGAGAATGGCTGTTCCACATGATATCGAAGTACTTATATACGGTGTCGGCGAATTTTCAGAAAATTATGTTATCGGGGAAAATAATAAAAAAAGGACCATAATCCTGTTTAGTGATATTGATGACTCCCTGAAGGCCTATAAAACAGGTTTTCATTTTAGTAAATTAAATATCGGCAATGTCCACTGCAGTGAAGATACCATTTGTTGTGCCACGTCAATATTTCTAAGTAAAGACGATATTATGAATATCATGTCTCTTATAGAGCTCGGCGTGAAGGTAGAATTACGGTCTGTGCCGAGAGATAAGTCTCGAGATTTCCTTGATGTAATGAAAGGGATAACATTCTAGATGATGGGTGTAATGTATTAAGGCCATGGTAAGCAAGTCGATTTTAGTGGCTCTTGTCGGTGGGATTACCTGTCTTGACAGGACACTTGTACAAGCCATGATTTCAAGGCCTATTGTCGTTGGTCCGATTATCGGATTGATTCTGGATGATCCCTATACTGGTCTTCTCATTGGTGCTTTTGTAGAACTATTCTGGATTGATAGATCTCACATCGGTGTTTCTATTCCACCAAATGATACTGTTGTAGCAATTCTTATAACAGGTACCTCCATTATAGCAGGAAATAAGCTCGATGCTCTATCGCGAGAACTGGTAGCGTTTTCCGTACTCTTGTTTATGCCGTTCGGTATCCTGGGCCAGAAGATAGACATCTGGTTGATACGATCGAATGATCTGGCAGCGCAGCAAGCCGTAGAAGATGCAAAGTTAGTTAATATACGTGGAATATCTCGTAAGCACCTTTTCGGGTTGTTGAAGACATTTCTCATTACCACTGCCTTTATTTTCATTTCATTGATCTGTGGAATACAGATACTTTCTTGGATATATCCTCACATTCCTGAAAACATAGTAAGCGCTTTGTTCTATGTCTATTTTTTTCTACCTGTTATAGGAGTTGCTGTTGCGCTGAATACAATAAAGTTGCGAGGGACAATTCCCGTGTTTTCGGGTATTTTCTTGATCGGCGCTCTTATTATTGAAATATTATAACGATACGAGAGAAAAAAGTGTTGCCGTCAGACAAAAACAATACGCAGAGAGGATTTGAAAAAACACAGAAACAGCTTGTTGAGATACGCCAGATGGGGGTCAATGATCTTTCCGGTGTTTTATCGATTGAAAAGGTCTCATTTCGGACACCATGGTCTGAAGGCATCTTCAGGGACGAGTTGTTTTCCAGTCTCTGCCATAGCCTCGTTGCTACTGTTGAAGACAAAATCGTCGGTTATATTTGTTTTGCTATTATAGTGGATGAGGTTCACCTGAGAAATATTTCTGTCCATAAAGACTTTAGAAGATGTGGTATTGCTTCACAAATGATGTCTGAAATGATAAGGACTTCTCAGGAAAGAGGGGTATTGTGGTCGACTCTGGAAGTGAGGAGATCAAACACAGCGGCAATACAATTTTATGAGAAATATGGGTTTGAAATAAAAGGAATTAGACGTTCTTACTATCGTGATACCGGAGAAGATGCTTTTATTATGTGGGTAAACTTGAAGGAATATTCGTCGAGAGGTAGGAAACGACATTTTCACCACGAATGATAGTGCGCAATGACCAATACCATAAAGGAATCCAAGAAATCCATTGTTACCGCGAGGATCGTTGATCATTACGAGGTAGCAAGAAATCATTTCTTGATGTCCTTGAAAGTACCGAGTTATTTTCAAGCGGCTGTGCCAGGTCAGTTTGTCATGATGAGAGTTAAGGGACGGGAAGATCCGTTTTTACCCAGACCATTCAGTATCAATTTTCTTAATTCTCATAACACGGGGACGATTATGGGAATCCTTTATAAAGTTATCGGAAAGGGAACGACAATATTTTCACGGTTGAAGAAAGATGATGAATTGTCTGTGATGGGTCCGTTAGGCAATGGATTCAATATGCCGCCCGATCGGAAAAAAATAGCCCTTGTTGCGGGAGGAGTCGGTGTAGCGCCCCTATCGTTCCTTGCTGAATATTTAAAAAGACAGACGAATGCCTCAGCGCAGGGGATTGAGGAAATAGTATGTTTTTTAGGTGCTTCCACGTCACAATTACTTCTTGATCGGGGGAGACTGGCGGATGCATGTTCCAAACTTATGATAAGTACTGATGATGGCAGTGACGGATATCACGGTACCGTAACAGAGCTTTTTCAAAACCATATTGATTCCTACACCGACAATGACTCAATAGTCTTTTGCTGTGGTCCCGATCCCATGATGACAGGCGTTGCAGGGATAGTGAAAAAGTATTCTATCCCCTGCCAGGTTTCAATGGAAGAAAGAATGGCCTGTGGTGTCGGTGCATGTCTTGGTTGTGCCGTCAGGGTAAAATCTCACGGGGATCGTCCGCGTTACATGACGGTCTGCAAGGATGGTCCCGTCTTCGATAGCAAGGATATAATCTGGAAACAGGCATGAAAAGCAAAAATGTACCCGGAATGAATGTTGATATCGGCGGTATTGAGCTTAAGAACCCTGTTATGACTGCGTCCGGAACGTTTGGTTACGGGGAGGAATATAATCCGTACATTGATATCAACAGGCTGGGAGCGTTTATAGTAAAGGGTTTATCCCGTGAACCGAGATCAGGCAGTCCTCCACCACGAATAATTGAAACTGCAGCGGGAATGCTCAATGCTGTGGGTCTCCAGAATATCGGGGTTGATGCATTTATTAAGGAAAAGCTACCCTATCTCAGTGGATTTGATGTTGCTGTTATTACGAATATTTTTGGAGAAACGATAGACGATTATATAAGGGTGGCAGAGAGACTGAACGGCGTTCCTGGAATAGCGGGCCTTGAGGTAAATATATCGTGTCCCAACGTAAAAAAGGGAGGTATTGCGTTTGGTGACGATCCGGAGACGGCTTACGAAGTTACCCGGAAAGTTAAAAATGTTACCGATCTTCCCATCATTGTAAAGTTAACGCCCAACGTGACAGACATTACCAGAATCGCCCGCGTTGTGGAGGAAGCGGGAGCGGATGCAGTATCCTTGATCAACACGCTGAAAGGAATGGCTGTCAACGTAGAGACAATGAAACCGTATCTGAATAATATTACCGGAGGCTTGTCGGGACCTGCTATAAAGCCGGTGGCGCTGAGAATGGTGTGGGAAGTAACAAGAGAAGTGTCCATACCGGTCATCGGGATTGGGGGGATTATGAATGCTCATGATGCCCTTGAATTTCTCATCGTTGGAGCAACGGCAATTCAGATTGGGACAGCCAATTTTATTAATCCCCGTGCTACCATGGATGTTCTTGAAGGTATCCAGCATTATATGGTTGAAAATGGCATATCTGATATACATGATTTGATCGGAACACTGACCGTGGAATAAGGAAGTGGATGCTATGAAGAAAGCTGGTGAGATTGTAGACGGTATATACCTTATAGGCGGACCAAACATTTCGCATTCTTCTGATGCCACAGCATTTGTTCTGGATTTTGGCAATGAACTGGTCATGATCGATTCAGGAGCCGGCGCCAGCTTCAGAATCATGGTGGAAAATATTGAGAAAGCCGGTCTTGATCCCCATGAAATATCATTGCTTATTTTGACACACTGTCATATTGATCATATCGGTTCAGCGCCTCAGTTTAAAAGAAACTATAACTGTGAACTTGTTATCCATGATCTTGATGCAGATGCTGTTGAAAACGGGGATCCTGTTTTGACTGCTGCAAACTGGTATGACACGGAGTTTCCGCCAACACCGGTCGACAGACGACTGACCGGTGATCATGGAGAGTTCCAATTCAACGATGAGAAGCTCCACTTTCTCCATACGCCGGGACATACACCGGGTTCCATAGCTCTCTATATAGACAGAGGGGGGAAGAGAATACTCTTTGGACAGGATATTCACGGGCCATTCCTGCCGAGCTTCGGTTCCGATATTGAAGCGTGGAGAAAATCAATGAAAAAACTTCTCGATTTGGAAGCGGATATACTCTGTGAGGGTCACTTCGGTATATTTCAACCGAAAAATAGTGTAGGAAAGTATATCAGAAGTTACTTGAGAAGATATTAAGAAGGATTCAAGAAGCCATCAGGCATTCTTTTGACAAACAAAGATTCGAAGAGAGCGGTACCTGTTGAAATGAAAATTAATTTGTGACGAGGAATGTGTATGGAGGAATCGTGTTTTTATTTGATGGAAAACGAGGAAGAAGCAATTAGACTTGAGATGAAGACTGATCCGGAAGCTGTTAAGGCACAGGCTCAGTGGTGCGGTGTCAAGCCTGGACTTCGTGTTCTCGATGCAGGCTGCGGACCGGGAATCACAACTTCGATTCTTCGTAACATGATACAGCCGGGCGGGGAGATCATCGGATTGGATTATTCTGACAAAAGGATAGATTATGCAACTAAGTATTATGGAAATAAACCCGGCATTGATTTTTATTTTCATGACCTGAGAGAACCTATCAAGGAATTTGGCCAGTTCGACCTGATATGGGTTCGCTTTGTTTTAGAGTATCACCGTATAGGAAGCCTTGATATTTTAAAGAATCTGCGCGACTGCCTCAACCCTGGTGGTTATCTTTGTTTGTTGGATCTTGATTATAATTGTCTCAGCCATTATGGCTTGCCCGCAAACATTGAAATATTTTTACCAAAACTTATGAACGAATTAGATGAACATTTCAATTTCGACACCTATGCAGGGCGAAAACTCTATTCCTATCTTTATGATTACGGATTCGAGGATATTCAATTAAATCTTATGGCCCACCATTTGATATACGGCAGCAATATTAATGATGGCGATATATTCAATTGGATGAAAAAAGTGGAGATGGCTGCTAAATGGCTCGGGCATTTATTCGAAGATTATTCCGGCGGTCACGATGCCTTTTTTAATGAATTCAAGGAGTTCTTTATGAATCCGAGGCGTTTCACCTATACTCCCCTTATCATCGGCACAGGCAGAAAGCCGGTTTCCGATTAGACAACCCGACAAAGATATTGTGCTGAAGCTTGTAAGAATGCTAACATTCTTTTTCAGAGAGAGCGTTTCGTATTGTTCTTGATATTTCGTCCTTGAGAATAGGTTTCATAACAAAGGCACGAATTCCAATGTCTTCGGCTTTTTCTTTTGTCATCTGAGCACTGTATCCGGTGCAGATGATGATAGGGATGTCGGGGCGGGTTTGAAGCATTTCATGGGCTAATTTATCACCCGTCATCTCCGGCATGGTCATATCAGTAATAACCAGGTCAAAGTCATCAGGTTTGGACTTGAAGAGTGCAAGAGCATCAACACTGCTTTTCTCGGTTGTAACATCATAGCCCAGACTCTCAAATACATCTGCACCGATCTCAATTATTGATTGTTCATCGTCAATAAAGAGGATACGTTCATTCCCCATGGGGAGAGGTTCGTTCGTATCCTCTCTCGATGTAATGTCTTCTGTAAGAACAGGTAAATACACATGAAAGATTGACCCCTTACCCGGTTCGCTATAACCTGATATAATTCCATCATGATTTTTAACAATTCCATGCACGACAGAAAGACCCATACCGGTTCCTTCAGCCCGATTTTTCGTAGTAAAAAAAGGCTCAAAGATTCGTTCCATCACCTCGGGGGTCATGCCATGACCGCTATCAGCAACAGCCATTCTGACGTAAGGGCCGGGTGTAATATTTGGATGTCGCTCTGCGAATTCGGCATCAATTTCCACCCGGGAAAGGCTTACTTCAAGGATACCTCCGTTTTCCTGCATGGCATGACCAGCATTTGTGCACAAGTTCATGAACACTTGGTGGATTTGTGTGGGATCACCGAGAATGAGAGAATCACAATCTATATTCTGTCGTATTTCGATTGTCGTTGGTAGCGATGCCCGGAGCAATCTGAGAGCCTCTTTGATAATTAAATTAATTTGTACCGGCTTCCTTTCCTGCTCGGTTTGACGACTGAACGTAAGAATCTGTTTAACCAGATCTTTCGCACGGTAACTCGCATTGATAACTCTATCTAGCATCCACTTCATCTGACTTTCTTCTGGGATAGTAGACATCATCAATTCGGTATAACCGATAATGGGCGTGAGAATATTGTTGAAATCGTGCGCGATGCCGCCTGACAGTGTTCCCATGGCCTGCATCTTCTGTGCCTGACGGAGTTCGGTTTCCAATTTCCGTTGGTGAGTGATATCTTTAAACAATCCGACGAGACCGATCACATTACCATCCGTGTCGAAATTCGGGGCACCATTCATATTGAAAATGCGTTCAGCTCCGTTCTTATGAATTAAAGTTCCAATAAAGTCTTTGATCGTTGTCTTATCCTCTACAACTCCCTTGAAAAGATTGATAAAAGTGTCGTCATCTCCTTCTCTTACAAAGTCATTGAAATGTTTTCCGATAACTTCTTCCTTTGTATGTCCCAATATTTTTTCCCATGAGGGATTGATATAGGTAAATGTGCCATCTGTTCCTACCGTTAATACTATATCAGGTGCATTTTCACTGAGGGCTCTGAATCGCTCCCGACTTTCTTGAACTAATTGATAAGCCCTGGCATTATTGATGCTGATTCCGATCTGGGGTGCGATTCCCATCAGGAGACTTAAATCGCTTTGGCTGAAGGGTTTTTTCGATCTAACATTGTCCACTGCCAAAATGCCTTCTGATTTGTCTTCGTAAACGATGGGGACACAGATAAATGAGAGTGTACCCAACTTTTTTGCGAACTCCCAAGTCTTTTTTGAAAGATCTTTTTCAATTTCTTTGACATCATTAACCAGGATGGGTCTCTGTTCTCTGAAGGCTATGACAAATTCTCCTTTCGAATGAGGATTGTCGAGGTTGAATCGAATCTTTTTTATGTATCCCTCCAGTTCATGATTGTAACCATACCCCACGGTATAAAACAGCCGATTCCTTTCTTTGTTGGCGAGCATAATCATTCCCCGATCGAAATCGAGGCGTTTCTCCAGTATCTCCATGATATATTTAAGAAGGTTATCGATATCCAGAATACTCGACGCAGCTTGACCTATTTCCTGGATTAAAAGGGCCTCGTTATAACGTATATTGATTTGGTCCAGTAGCTGATCAGCTGCATTTGCCTTGCTTTCAATGTTTTCTTCCAATTCTTTCTTTTCCATGTGTTCTGAAAAGAAAAAGAGGCCTGCCGAAACGAGGGCTGACGATAACGTCAGAATAATCCACGGTACGATGGGTAGAGCGAAAAAGAGTGTCAGACTCACAAGAAGAGCAATGAAGGAAAAGTAATTTGCCACCTTTTTCCATAGTAATGCAGGAGTCATTTCCCATGTTACTATATACCGGCAACATTCATCACCATTGTGCATACATTCTGGATGTTCAACATATGCATATTCTTTGGTAAAGACTTTAGAGAGAGCTTCGAACATTCCAATCCGGTTTTCGCACTGGTATGGTTTTTCTCTTATACCTGCGTTTTGTGTAACCGTAATTTCTACCTTGTTTGCTGCAATTTTATTTGTTTTGGTTGTAACATGGCGACTAATATTTGCCCCTATCTTTTCCAGCATCCAATAAGCCACAGCCGGGGTAAAAAACCCTACAACATACTGGCGCAGGATGCCCGATGCTTTAGATGCAGTGATGTAACGTCCGGCTTCGCGTGCAATGTCAGGGTTGTCGGTAGTTTCCACCAAAATTTCATGGAAACGATCATGTTGTTTCTGGGTAAACCAATGACCTTCGTCTTCCAATTCATAATTTGCGATACCCGAATCTCTGAGAATGGAATCGATAAATACATGAGGATAATGCTTTTTTAGATATTCCACGTATGAATTCATTATCCTGCTATGATAAAGAGGAACATTTTCCATTGTAATCATTTCAGCTTCACTCTGAGACTTTGCTTTATACATTTCCATGTATCATGGCCTTATGGAGATGCGATAATATTTGCACATGGTTTGCAGTATCGTTGTATCGTATAGCATTGTTATATGACATGAGGCAATGGCAAACAACAATATGCAACACGATGCGCAGCACGGCCCTCCATTCATTATTCCAAACAGATCATCAGAAACTTATCATCCTGCCCAGGATGAAGAAAACCTTATATTCTGTCTTATTTAAACCTCATCCTGAAATTTTGATCCATATATTCCAGGAACTTGTCTTCGCCTCGGGCAACATTGAGTATCCACAACTGGTATTGTTTTTCAACTTGAATTCTGTGCAGTTCGGTATATTCAGAAGGATAGATCAGAATTGAAATTCTGTCAGAGTTGTACACTGCTGATAACTTTGATAGAGTGGTGGAAAGAATATTCCAAGGTACGTTTTCACAGTCAGTTATAATTATTTTTATGCCGTTTAACAATTCTGAAAGATTGAATCCGACATCCGATTGATTCACGATAAAGAAAGCCACCGGATCGTCATTGTGGGTTAGTGAGTACGTCTTTAGTTCTCTGACAAAACCTTGTTCGCCGTAAAGTGCTTCCAGGGAGCCAGATTCTTTATTTTCCTTTCCAAGTCCCAGAGTCTCTATGAGCAGACCACCAGATTGATATTTATAGAATAGTTCCAGCTTCCATAAATCGATATCTGTGCATTCTCGTAAGTTCCATGTTTCAGGAAGCTCTCTGCCCTGTGGATCTTTCGATATCAAGAGGTATGAAAAGAGATCAAGTGAGGATCCTTGAGGATTATCGAGCTCTCTTGCAAAACCTCCGAACATTCGATCAATGAGTCTGTTTTCCTTCCGGAAATATGTCATGACGCAATCCATCTTTGCTGACGGAAATTTATAAGCGCCATTAATATATTGCATGATTTGCTTTAGTACGAGGAAAGCAGTTAATTTGTTTTTCATCGGTTTTGCTGCAAAATGATGGATCATCCACGCCCGTTCATAGGCCCTTACCATTGCGATATGTCCGTAAATCGTTCCGTCCTTTTCATAGGTAAAGTGACGAGCTATCTCGGGATTTTCCTGATAAAGTTTACGGTAGGTTTCTTTAAAATCATGTCGGAATGACTGAATAAAACTATATTTCGTCGGATAGATAAAGTCCGTGTCGAAAAAGAATTTCCAGAGTGCATCCATGTCAATATGATTGGATATGTAATTATGATGGTCTGCAGTGTTGTTGAGGATTTGAGTCAGCGTGCTGTATGCTTTCATATCCATGTCAAGAATTGCAAGTCCGCAGCGGGCCCTGTCACCTTCCTCTTGACTGTAGATGACCTGGGTCTTGCACTTTATTTCCAATGTGCCCGCATATTTAATAGTCAACTCGGGTATGATCATGCCGGGCATCAAGACCCGTTCTTTACTGTTTTCGTTGACTGAAAATCCTGAATTCGAAATATCAAAGATTTCACGTTTAAATGTTTTTTTAAAAAAGGGATGAGAAAAGGTAATGGTTGGTGTCGGTGTCAGCTGACATCGAGGGTTGCGGATCTTTGCCTTTTTGAGCCGAGTGATTTTATCCTCCAGGGGAGCAAGGACTATTTCCCTTCCTATGATGTCATTCATTTGACGTATGCACCGACAAAGCCCTGAGAAAAGAATCTGCTTTCCTTTTCGCAAGTGAACGATCGTTGGCACTTCAAAATTAAACCACACAAACGGTGAAGATGTCTCGGGTAGTGCACGAACACAAAAGGCAAGGGGGCTAAAATCAACCAGGATACCTTCAACCTGGATGCCGCTTTGTATTATGTCAGCCTGGATGTCCTGACATATATAGCGGTGCGCCCTCCGTTGACATATATCATATCCGGCAGTCGGTAGTTGGATGGTAAGACTTTCTGAGTTTATACGTTGTATTCTGCCGGGGACAAGGAGAATAGACTGTCCGTCTGCAATGATTAATTGTTGAAAACTGTAACCGTCCGATTGCAATTTGGAAAAGGTGTTACCCGCCCACCGGCAGATTATTTTATCACCGGCGCACGGTTCCGGATAAGCTTTGACCAGGATGCCCTCTTCATACGTTGGATGACTGAAATAAATAAAGACAAATCCCTCGGTAAAGTGGATATAGTTCAGGGTGTTAATCAGCCGTTTTTGATCTATATGTGTTGCCGATTCCAGTTTATTGATCAAATCCTGATGTCTGAACATCCAAGGTGGCACGAACGATTCTTCCTTCGAAATCGTTTTGAAATCCTTAGTTCCAAGGGCTCTAAGTTTCGCTAGTTCTATTGTGTCCATTTTGCCATACGCTTATACCACTGTAAAAAATAGCTTCACGAAGGTGCAATAATATATTTTAGATTATTACCCTTAACCCGAAAAGACATGCAATATATAAACCAAAACATTGTTAGGTGTTTTAAAATTATATTAATACACCAAAAGATTACCCTTTTTGTATGGCCTCTTAGACATATAAAAATATCATGGGTAGACTGAATATAATAGCAACTTACGTACCGGCTTGTTGAAAATATTTTGGCAGAAAGTGCCTTGCAACGGTAGAAAGAACATACGTAGCGATCAGTATAGGCAGGACTGGTAAACAATACCTTACCCGGTCTGCTCAAATCATCTCCGGTTGATTTCTGGTCGGCCCAACGATGATACCTAGAAATAATTACTTTCACCGGTGCTAAACCCCGTATATCATTAAAGTGTTTAGTATGCCGTCCTGTTCGTTACCGTTTCGTAATGTTGTATGACACGATTCTCCCGGAAACTTTTTCAATACTAATTTGAGTATGCCACAATATATTGTATTTCTATCTAAAAAGGCTACTACATATAGACATAAAATTCTTTAAAATACAAGTAAAATTTCACCTGATAAAAGTGAATATTAAGGCCCCAGAGGCGCGACCTTTGGTCTGAATTGAAAAAAGCTCCTCTGTCATCATGATAGAGGAGCTTTTTTCATATCTTACGAGTATTATGTCTTTACAGGGTAATACCAGATAGCATTACATTGTAAATCAGCATATCGTAAAAAGCAGTTGAATAGACAAGTAAATTGTTCATAAAGCCAAATAAGCTTCGTTACTATTTCTTAGCAATGAGAACTATCTTTACCGCAAAATGAAAAGATAGTACATTGCAGCATTCATAAAAAGATGTCGAACGTACCCGGTAATTACCCATAGTTCAGAGGCTGAAGCCCCTTATGCGGCCGTACATGTATGAGTATGCGTAATAAAAGAATCTTATAACCGCATATCAAGAGTTTACGCTTTCTTTGAGCTTGCGGGAACACTTGAAGGTAACCACCTTACGGCTTTCTAACATTAATTCTTTTCCCGTTTGAGGGTTACGTCCCTTTCGAGGATTTTTCTCCTTGACTGACCATTTCCCGAATCCCGAGATAAGCGTATCATTACCGTTTTCCAACTCTTTCTTAATCAGCTCAAACACGCTTTCAACAAGTTCCGTACACCTTTCTTTTGAAAAACCTGTATGAGCATGAAGGTTCTTAACAATTTCAGCTTTCGTGAGGGTCATAATATCTCCCTTTCCATATATTTATTATTTATTCCTTATGTAGCAATAAATTACTGTAAAATCAATAGTATTAGATACTTTTTTTTATTTTTTTATAAATACGGAGACACCCCTCTCGAAAATAAAAAGAGTGGCGTCTCCTATCAGTGAAAATCTTTGCTTATTTGGACATTAAAACCCTGCCGATTGTCATGATTTCTGCTTCCTTGGTGCCTTCATAGAGTTCAAGTATCTTAGCGTCTCTGTACCATTTCTGGACATTATATTCATCAATATAACCGTAACCTCCGTGGAGCTCGACAGCAGCGTTAGCGCAGAATACAGCAGTTTCACCACCCAGGAATTTTGCCATTGCTGCGAGGTGGTAGTCGGGCTTTCCTTCGTCAATTAACCAGGCCGCTTTGTAGATCACGTTTCGTAACGATTCAATTTTGATGGCCATTTCTGTCAGTTTTTTCATGGAAAGCTGGAATGCCCCGAGTGGCTTGCCAAAGGCTGTTCTCTCTTTACAATACTTGATAGATTCGTCAAGACATGCCTGGGAAAGTCCAACTGCCTGTCCCGCAACCATGACCCTCGTAACATCGAAGAAATGCATTAATTGATAAAAACCAGACCCTTCCTTACCGATTAAGTTTTCCTGGGGAACCCTTACATCCTCAAAGGCAATTTCTGCAGTGTTACTGGATCTGATCCCCATTTTTCCCGGAATCTTGTTTCTCGTTATACCGGGAAGATCTGCCGGTACAACAATCTGGCTGAAGCTTTTATGCGCTTTCTGATCAGGATCGGTTATGGCTTGAACGAGCATCCAGTCACACACAGTCCCATTTGTGATAAACATTTTATTCCCGGTGATAATGTAATCGCCACCATCTTTTACGGCTCGTGTCCTGTATCCCGCAACATCCGTACCGGCATTGGGCTCTGTAAATGCACCGGCGCTCACCCATTCTCCGCTGCACACGGGCGGTATAAATTTTTGTTTTTGCTCTTCCGTGCCAAAGTAAAAGACGCCCTCACAGCCGAATGCTGCAGCATAGACGTTGAGACCGATTCCCATGTCTATTCTCGATATTTCTTCGGTAACGATGGTGTTACCCAGGATACCGACACCCGCTCCACCGTACTCTTCCGGTACCCAGCACGCTACGAGGCCATTTTCTGCGGCCTTTTTCCGGATTTCCGGTGTATATTTCTCCTCTTCGTCACATTCTTTTGAAAGGGGAGCTATTTCAGCCTGGGCGAATTTGTATGACATGTCCTTCAACATTCTCATTTCTTCTGATAATTCAAAATCCACGATTGTCCCTCCTCATATAGTATTAAATTCCAATATATATGGTTTGACGGCGCATTACCGCACACACATATATTGGGTAAACCAACTCCTTGTCAATAAAAATGAATAGTTGTTGGCGAATTTTTTTACTGATCAGTTTTACGATAGTAAAAAAATACTGTCAACGTTTCTGCATATACTTTTGTCTAAACCTCCTTTCTCGGAAAACATGTCGATGAAAACATCACAAAGAGATTTTGTGCTGACGTACTGTTACACGCCGCTATTATAAACACAATTTTCTTTCATCACGATAGATATGGCATTGTCGATCATGACAACCTTGTTCGTTAATATTGAACGGAAACTCTCTCTGACCTGCATATTACGCCGAATCAAAGAACACTTCCTTGATTCGACTCCATACATCAACGAAAAAATGATTTTTTTTCGTTCATTGCTGCGATCCAATATGGTGCAGACTTAAATCGGACTCCCCACTGTTTTTCAAGATTGCCGAGGGTTGTAACAATCGTATCGATACCCCGATAATCGACATAGTGAAGGGGACCGCCTCTGAATGGAGGAAATCCTATACCGAAGATAAGACCAATCTCAGCATCGTTATAATTCGTTACTATATTCTCACCCATACAGAATCCAACTTCGTTGATGAGAGCCATGATGATTCTCTCCTGCACGTCATCTCTCATCAGATCAAGGCTTTTTCTGGTTGAGAAGAGGGCATACGTCGATTCATCCACGCCACCCTTTTTACCCTTTTCGTAAACGTAAAAGCCTTTCTGGTTTTTTCTGCCGAGGCGATCATCATCGACGGTAACACGGGTGAGATCTTCAGCAAAACGTTCGGGGTAGGCGTCTTTCATGATTGACAGAACATGTGCCCCCACATTATGCCCAACCTCATCAAGCAGCGTTATAGGTCCTACAGGCATGCCGAAATCCTCCATGGCGCCATCAATATCCACGACCGTTGCTCCATCGTTGAGGCATTGCAATGCTTCCCGAATATATGCTGCAACGATGCGCGTTGTATAGAATCCGTAACAGTCGTTTACGACAATCGGCAATTTCCGTGTTGCATGAGCGAATGCGACCGATGTGACGACAGTCTGATCAAGCGTCCTCTCACCCCTGATCATTTCCAAAAGCGGCATGCGGTTAACCGGCGAGAAATAGTGCAGTCCGATAAAGTTTTCCGGTCGGTTGGAAACCTTGGCAAGTTCTGTAATTGCCAATGACGACGTGTTCGAGGCGAAAACACAGTGATACGGTATGTATTGTTCAACCTCAGTAATGACGTTATGTTTGAGTTGAAGGTTTTCAAAAACTGCTTCGATAACAATATCAACGTCTTTAAAGGCATCATATTCTGTCGTCGTTTCAAGAAGAGACATGATCTTGTTCATCTTTTCTTCCGACATCCGTCCTCTCTCAACATCTCTTGCAAATATTCCACGTATGGAATTTGTTCCTTTGTCAAGCGCTTCCTCAGAGACATCTTTCAGGACAACATTATAACCTGACGCGATAGCACTGTGAGCAATTCCCGAACCCATCAACCCGGCGCCTAAAACACCTACTTTTTTAATCTCTGCCGGCTTGATTGAACGGTCTTCAGATCCATAGACCTTTTTAATGGCATTTTGCATGAGGAACAAATCAATCATACTCCGTGCTTCGGGACTGCAGAGAACCTCGGCAAACGCGTCATTTTCTGCTTTGAGGCCGGCTTTAAACCCTTCCATGGTCCCCTTTTCGACAGAATCGATAACCATCATCGGAGCAGGCATGTGGCCCTTCGTCTGTTTAAGGACCATGTCTCGTGCCATAGTGAACATCTTCGTGCGGAATTCAGGATTCTTTTCATTATCATTTATACCATATTGAAAATCATCGCTGAGCCAGGGGCGACTGATGTCTTCGTTCGAATTAATTTTATCTAAAAGAAATTGTTTGGCAGCTTGATTAAAATTATCTGCAGGAAGCACGGCATCGACTAAACCGATTGACTGCGCTTCACTTCCTTTCAGGGATTTACCTGTCGTCGATAGCTGAAGGGCACTCTGCAGACCGATCAGGGCAGGTAGGCGCTGTGTTCCGCCACCTCCCGGAATAACCCCTAATTTTACCTCGGGTAATCCCATCTGGACGGATTTATGATCCGCGGCAACACGCCATTTACAGGCTAATGCGATTTCCAATCCACCGCCGAGACATATACCGTTAATTGCTGCAAGCGTCGGTATTTTTAATTCTTCAAGACGATTAAAGGGGGGATGGGCCGACCGGGCAAAATTATAGCAATCCTCACGGGTTTTCAGATCCTTCAACCATTTGATATCTGCACCGGCAATGAAAACACCGGGTTTTGCACTTTCCAGGATGAGACCTCGTATGAGAGAATCCCCCTCAACCTGATTGAGAACGGTCAGAAACTCTTCGATGAATTGGCTTGACAGACTATTAACTTTTTCGACAGGGTTGTCAAAGACCAAATGACCGATTCCTTCCTGATCGACCGTGTATTCAATAAGTTTTTTCGTCATATCTCCTCCTTTTTATAATCCCATCATTCTGCCGATAATGACCTTCATTACTTCAGTAGTACCGGCAAAAATTGGAATGACTCGAACATCACGGGCAAATCTGCATATGGGATATTCTTCCATATATCCGTAGCCGCCATGAAGCTGAACACATTGATATGCGACACGATTGGCCATTTCAGGAATCCAGGCTTTTGCCATGGAGACTCGCTGAACAATATCTTTCCCGGCAATATAATCACTGATCAGGGAATCGAGGAAGGTGCGCCCCAGTTCAATTTCAGTGGCCATCTCAACAATTTTGAATGTGTTGTGCTGAAATGAACTAACTGGCTTGCCGAATATTGTTCTTTCTTTGCAATAGTTGACTGTCATATCCAGCATTGCTTCGGCCATGGACTGAGCCATGATGGATGCAACGAGTCTCTCGCCCTGGAGTTTCTGCATGAGGTAGTAAAATCCCTGACCCTCCTGACCGAGAAGATTCGAAACGGGAACTCTGCAATCTTCGAAGACAAGTTCTGCCGTATCTTGACTGTGGAATCCCATCTTCTTCAGATTTTGTCCCTTGGTAAACCCGGGAGTGTTGTCTTTAACACAGATGAGACTGATTCCTTTAAAAGGAGGCTGAACATTCGGATCGGTTTTCGCGACAACAATAACGAGGTCACACAATATCCCGATTGAAATGAATGTCTTCTGGCCGTTTATTATGTATTGGTCGCCATCTCTTATCGCTGTCGTGCGGATGGCGGCTAAATCAGATCCCGTATTCGGTTCTGTCATTGCAATGGCAGTAATAATATCACCTGATGCACAACCGGGAAGCCATTGCATTTTTTGCTCTTCATTTGCAAAACTGTGGATATACGGAACGATAATATCACTATGAAGCCCGGCTAAGAGCCCGTTGGCGCCGATATAGGAAAGCTCCTCATTTATGATTACTGAATATTCAAAACCCACATCTGAGCCGCCATATTTCTCTTCCATCCAGGGACAGAGAAATCCGTTTTCTCCCATTTTTTTCCATATGTCTCTCGGTATAATACCGTCTTCTTCCCATTGTTCCATATGGGAAACGATTTCTTTTTCGATGAATTTTTTAAATGCATCGCGAAAAATAACATGTTCTTCTTTAAATAAGTGTCTTCCCATGTTGTATAGCCTCCCCGTGCACATGGTTTTAGTCAATTAATGGAAAACGAACTACAGCCTTTAAGGGAGGGGCTTATTGAAGAGAAATGAAGAGGACTGGATTTCGTTCCCTTTCATTGTCCTCGGTCCCACCATCAAAATGTTTGAATCCTTAAAAGATTGCTAATAGATTATTCAATACTCCATCAAAAATGATCACCGAACCGATGATTATTGTCCGGGGAACAGTCAGGTATTTATGCCTTCTCCAACGAGTTTATCGTCCTGGTTTTTGATCTTCCACTTGTATGTGATAAATCCTCCCCCTCGTTTACTTTCTTTCTTGCCTGTTACTTCAACCTCGGCAGATATCCTGTCACCCGGATATACGGGAGTCCTCCAGGAAATATCGGTAGCACCTGTCCACACAGCGTCGGCCAGAAAGCCATGTTTAGCCATCAGACCCATCATCGATGCAATAAGATAGGCTCCTGGTGTTACCCGATCTTTGAACCCCCAGCCCTTTGCAAATTCGCTATCTAAGAAACCGGGGAGATCCATTCCCGATAACTGGGCAATGAAGTCAATTTCCGTACCGGTGATTGGTTTCGTCGTTGTTGACTTATACGTTTCACCCTCTTTGATTTCTTCAAAAAACATACAAACACCTCCTTTTCTTTGATCCTAGTGGATCAGATTTCCAACACTGCGATGTGTATTGTTTATCATCTCAGGAACGTTTCCCATGAACAGATGATGTTGATACAGTTCCTCAAATTCGGAGGGAATTCTGTTTTCTAATAATTCATCGAGACAGCAGAGTTCGAAATATGTTTTTTTCGTCGAGAAGAAGAGATCATCTTTGTGAGTCAGATATGCCATGTCTCTTGCTGCGTTGCAGCATTGCAGTATCCATTCGATGTCCAGTCCTTCGTAGGATTCGAAATAGTAAATTCCTTCAACCTCTTTAAATTTTCCTTCTTTCTCCAGCTCGGTTTTTATTGGTGTCCCCGGATAGGGTATCAGCATTTCCGCATAGACGATTTCAGCACCGCTTTCATATACCTTTTTTGCGATATTGATTGTTTCTTTTATCGAGTCCACAGTATCTCTTGGACCAAACAGAATGAAGTTGACAATGGGCAACAGGTTTTGTTCAATACAATACGAAACCCCTTGAACAATTGTATCGGGTGCCATCTCCTTTCGATAATAATTGAGAATCTTTTGAGATCCGGACTCTGCGCCGATATAAAGTCCCTTGAATCCGGCGTCACTTAAGAGTTGAGCCATAATTGGCGTTTGACAGATGTCGTCGATCCTTCCCTCTGCATAAAAGACTACTTTTTTGTGTAACCTTCGTCGGACAATCTCATTGCAGAGATGTCTCACCCTTTTTAAACTGAAGGTAAAGTTCTCATCCGTGAACATGATCCGCCGAGCACCGTACCGAATAAGATCTTCAGTTTCTTCAATAATAGTATCAACGGAACGAATGCGTATAATGTTACCATACAGTGAACGAATTGAACAAAACGTGCAGTTGTGAAAGCAACCTCTGCTTGATGAAATACTTCTTGTTTTGTATTTTTCGTTTTCAACAAGATTGTGAGAGGGCAGGGGAAAGGAATCCAAATCCTTTGTCAATCCTCTATCATTGTTATGAACTGTTTTCCCGTCATTATGAAAACTGATCCCATCAATATATGAAAACGGTCTTCCCTTGAGAAAATTTTGTGTTAATTCCAAAAAGGATAATTCCCCTTCACCCCGAACGATGACATCAACAACCTGTTGCTCTCTCAATATTGAATTATAAAGAACGGTTGCGTGAATACCGCCCAGAACCGTCAGTATGTTCTGACTATAATCCTTGACTATCTGACAGACAGTAATTGCCGATGCAAAACTGTGAGACATTGCTGTTACGCCGACGATTTTTGGCATGTGGGTTTGCAACAGACGTAAAAAATAATCATGGACTTCCTGTTGATGATCAATGTCCAGATCTATAATGGCGGCATCGATAGCGTGTTTTGAAAGGACTGCTGCAATACATTCTAGTCCCAACGGTGGAATCTCAGATCGTCCATTGTATCGTGGATTGACGAGGAGAACATCCATTTATTTGAACTCCATAAGGCGGGGTCAGGTCTTGCTTTTTGACTTTTTAAGACCTGACCCATTTGAAATGTTTATTCAAATAAATTTTTATAGGTCACGCGCATATCTCTCTTTAAAATCTTTCCCGTGGGTGTTTTCGGAAGTGCATCAACGAATACAACACCTTTCGGGACTTTAAACATTGCAAGTTCCTTCTTACAGTGTTCAACTATTTCTTTCTCGGTTATCGTTTGTCCTGCCTTGGGGACGATCACCGCTGTTACCGCCTCGACCCACTTTGAATGAGGTACACCAATAACGGCAACTTCCTGAACCCTGCTGTCCAGATAAATAGCATCTTCAACCTCACGGGTCGGGACATTTTCACCACCAGTTTTGACCATATCTTTCTTTCGATCGACTACCTCGATATATCGATCTTCGTCGATGACACCGAGGTCACCGGAATGGAACCAGCCGCCCTTCATGGCCTCTTCAGTTTTTTCCGGTTCCTTGAAATACATGGTCAGGGCATGGGGACCTCTTCCGCAGATCTCTCCGGGAACACCAACTTTCTCAATGACGTTGAATTCATCATCCTCCAGCCGTGTCTCCATGTTCAATCCACCCATACCGGCGGAACCCAGCTTTGCCAGGGCGTCTTTTGCCTTCAGAATGGTATGATAGGGGGCAAGCTCGGTCTGACCGTAATAGTTGTAGACTCGAGCATCGGGTAATTTATTCAGCATCTCTTTGAGAACCTCGCCCGGCATGATTGAGGCACCGTAGTAACATTTCTTGAGACTTGAAATATCATATTTGTCGAAATCGGGATGTCTGAATATGCCGATCCATACTGTTGGCGGAGCAAAAAACAACGTCGCTTTATGATCCTGTATGTTTTTCAAGATCTGACCGATATCGGGAGCAATCAATACATTGGTCCCTCCCAGCCAGAATATGGGTGTCAGGAACACGTCTCGCTGTGCACAATGGTAGATGGGAAGGGCATTGATAGAAACATCTTCGTCGTCGTACTGACCGTCCACAATCGCTCCCATATACTGGGCCATCAACGCCTGGTTACTGATGATAACCCCTTTTGGCAGAGCTTCCGTTCCGCTTGTATACGTCATCTGGCAGGGGTCCTCGATGTGGAGAATCGTGTCCGGCTCATCGGCGGGATATGCCTTGTACCATGCGTCAAAATCCTTGAATTTATCGTCCACCGGCGGCTTTCCGGCACCCTGGTTGGACCATATCAGCGTCTTTACCGTCGGCATCTCATCAAGGACATCTTTCACCAGATCATAAAGGGCATCCTCGACGATAAAAACCGTACTTTCCGAGTGATTGATGCAGTAGGAAATATCTTTGCCCCGCAACATATAGTTGACAGCCAGATAAATGGCCCCTGCTTTACAACAACCGAACCACGTCAGGACATGATGGATCGTATTGTGGGCCAGGATAGCAACACGGTCGTATTTCTTTACGCCTAGATCTATCAAGGCATTGGCAACACGGTTGCACTCATCTTCCATTTCGGCATAGGTAAGACTCTTATCACCAAAAATCATGGCCTTCTTATCCGGATAATGGTAAGCACTCCGTCGAATCATATCGGCAATAACCCAGCGATTGGTTTTGTTATATCGATCCATAAGGAATTCGACATTTTCTTTGTTTATGACACTGAAACGTGCCTTTTCCCCTTCAGTTAACGGTTTGAAATCTGCCATAGCCTACCCCCTTTTTTGTTAGTTCTGATTATGAAGTGAAAAAATTATAAACTACTTCTCCCATTTACCCGTAACTTAAAAAAATACTCACCCCCGTTGCCTTTAATCCTGAGCCTATTTCGTATAGTCGTACACGCCCTTACCGGTCTTCCTGCCGTATCTTCCTGCCCTCACGAGCTGGACAAGCAACGGTGCCGGCCGGTATTTGTCACCCAGTTCCCTG
>JAFGQS010000192.1 GCA_016935565.1 Deltaproteobacteria bacterium | reverse complement strand
TAACCACGACACCGTTGTCTGCAGGGACCCAGACACCACGGTCACGATCATAGTATCCCACGGGGACAACCATGCCCACGTCAAAACTGAGGAAGTTATTCACCCATGTAACCACCGGTTTTTCAAAACGGACCCGTGGGGCACCGTCCACACTGAGTTCCGCACAGTAGGTATATGCGGATGTCGGGGGTAAGATTGCAGACATGGATTCAGGTGTGGTGTATTCGGTTGCCCGCGTCGTAATAGTAGTAAGTCCATAGACATCATTCCCATCTTTATCTACAAGATATGCCTTATTGTCTCCCTTAAAGACCATGGTACAGGAGCGGCTGCCGAACTCGTCGGATACCTCCGTACTCCGGTGGGTAACGACAGTTTCAGGATTTCCATCAAAGGTGACAGTAGTAGCTTTAGGATCTTCATCGATCATCTTGATGGTCTCTGTGATGGCAATATTGTTCCAGGGAACATAGACCGCTCTCTGCGAGGTAAGAAGTCCCTGTTTCTGATAGTTAACGGTCATGGTCGCTCCGCCCTCGACAGGAATGGAGAACCGGCCGTCGGCATCGGTTTTTGCTGTGCCGTATTTGGGATGGCCAAGAACGGTCACCGATACATCGGCTACGGGGGCATCATCGATTGCTTGAACCAGACCGGTAATTACTGAAAACCGTTTGGAATCGTATTGTTTAACGGTTGCATCCGGCGGGATCAGATCGGAATACTGCTCCCCGAATGAGCCCTCCGGAGGTCGTGCGGGATTGCCGGTGACGGTTACCGTGGCTGTTGCAAGTGCTGAGCCGACGGTTCCCGTAGCTGTGATGGTATAGGTTGTCGTATGTTCCGGCGATACCGTAATTGATCCTTCAGCTGATACGGTACCGATGCCGCCGTCGATAAATGCCTTATCAATATTGTAGGAATTCCAGGAAAGGGTGGATGAACCACCGGCCTGAATTGTTTCCGGATCTGTCTTCATATTGACAAACAGGGCGGGGGCAACCTCTATGGTAACACTGGCTGATGCGTCACCACCGGGGCCACTCGTCGTGAGGATGTACGTGGTTGTTTCAATCGGTGATACAGTTATAGAACCACTCAATGACACTCTTCCAATGTTCTGGTCTATGGTTACACTGTCCGCACCAGTCGTATTCCATGTCAGGACAGACGATTCTCCGAGTTTAATCGAGGAAGGTTCTGCCGAGAAGGTAACTGTCGATGGCGGCGTGACGCTCTTTTTTCGCACTTCGATAATGATAGAAGCACCGGGGGTACCCCGCATGAATACTATCATGCGGTTTTTGCCTTTCAGAAAAATCGTCTTTTCAAATACTGTGTTGCTTCCTCTAAGAAAGTTCCGAAGATAAATGATCTCATGATTGAAGATGATGAATCCTCCACGGATATTCTTATCAGGGGTGTTCTTTGCAATGACAAGAACACCCTGCCCGAACTCATCAGCTGAAAATTTATGGGATGAAAGTTGAATGGACCATCTTTCGATGCTGAGTGTCTCCGGACCGAATATGGTCCGATCAACTGCTAAGGCCAGTGAAGAAATGTAAAAAATGATAAAAACGATACAAACGATGGCTAAAAGAGAGACTACCCCTATTCTCTTCGTGAAGGCTTTCATGGTTCCCCCCTTCGACTTACATTTAGTACCTTGATTATCCTCAATATTTTCATGATCGTCACAATTCCATATCATGATTTTAAAAAAATACAATATGAAAAAATCATCTAGTTTTTATCAGTATTAAACTAATACTGTCTTTTTACACTTCTATCGTCGAAAGTACACTCGTGAGCGTATCAGAATTGATACGTTGTTATAATTATTGTTTATTATCAATCTGTTACGTTGAAACAATCAATTTAAATGCGGAAAGATCGGCATGTCGGGCATGCTTTTCCCGGGGTGTGAGGTTGTAAGGGATAAAGGGGACAGGCTACTTTTTAGAGAGTTGAAGGATGCCCAAAATTGCGAGAGGATTAGCAGATGGTTTTGTTTACCATGTCATTAATCGTGGGAATGGCGGTCAGGAAATTTTTCATAAAAATAAATACTATCAAGCCTTTCTTGATTTAATGATCGAGGCAAGGAACAGATATTCCATAAAGACGCTTGCATATTGTTTAATGCCGAACCACTTTCATATGGTTGCAATACCGTTACGCGCTGAAGAATTGATGAAATTCCTGTCGAATTGCCTGAAGACTGGGAGAGATATGTGAACAATCCATTGATGGAAAAGGAATTGGAACGGCTGCGCCAAGGCGTTAATCGTCAGACTCCTCTTGGGTCTCCTGACTGGCAGATAAGGATAAGCAGAAAACACGGACTGGAATCAACCCTCAGGCTGCGGGGCAGACCGAAAAAAAACAGTGAATGATAGAGGAAAAAAGTAGCCAGTCCCCTTTTCCCTTTCAGAGCATGTATTTGAAATATTTCATAAATAATGTATGAGCTGCTTCATCGCAACATTCTCACGTTTTATCTATTAAAAGACGAAGATATTCTTGAGCGTCGTATGGAGATGGGAAGAAACGGTTATGACAACACAGGTCGATCTTTTGCTTGTATGAAATATCATACATCCTGAAGAATGAACTGATTTCATTACATGAAAGGATAAGAAAAAATTCCTTCAATACTCCCGGCACCATTCAGGGAGTAGAAAAAATAAGACACAGTTCGAACCCATGATGAAATTATATCCATAATACCAACAACATAGACACATGGCATATCGTTTGCTTGATTATGGAGAAAAATTCTATCATCGGTTTCGCGTCATCAAACATCACCTGTAAAGGGCAAACCACACTGAAAGGGTGGGACGCAAAGCCACTGGCCTAACTCCCGGGAATGTCGGGATACGGTAGCAGGGTTGCCAGGCGATATT
>JAFGQS010000191.1 GCA_016935565.1 Deltaproteobacteria bacterium | reverse complement strand
TTATGTCCCGTAAAACTCCTGAACCAGGCAACAAAATCTTCAAGAATCGGATTATCTAAGGCCCGATAGATAATACTGACTCGTATATTCTTCAATCCGAAACAAGCAGCCAGGAGCTCCCAATTGCCGAAATGTCCCGTATAGAAAAGAATACCTTTTTTCTTTGCCAGGGCCTTGCTATAATTTTCAAGACCCTCAAAGGTAACCCAATCCGACATGTTGTCAATCGTTAAAGAGGGAATTTCAAAAAACTCTGCCGCTATTGTTCCTAAGTTGAGGTAGGAATCTTTCGCGATCCTGATGATTTCCGTAAGGCTCTTTTCGGGAAACGAGTTTATCAGGTTCTGAAGCGTAATTATTCTGTGTTTTGGTGATAGATAATAAAAAATATTCGGTATCGATCGAAAAAATATTTTCCGTTCTCGTAATGGAACAGCCCCGAATAAGAGAAGTATTGCTCTTGTTGCCAACGACTTTTTCATTCCCCTAATTTTCCTTGAATCGTATTTAAAAATGTATCTTGAAAAGGAGAAACTGACATTTCGATTCTCAAGACATAAATATTCCGACAGAAATCTTCAAAATCAATGAGTTTTATTGCATCTTTCTCCGTCGTCAGGATCAACTGAGCAGAACACTCCTTAGATATGTTTTTAATTTTTTCAATATCTTCTGTAGTATAAACATGATGATCCGGGAACGGGATAAACTCTGCCTCGTAGCCCGATAACGCTGTTATCATTGTTTCGAAATATTCCGGTTCCGCTATGCCGGCAAAGGCACAGACCTTTTTCCCGTACAGATAATCAAGCGGGTATTTATGTCCCATATCAGCTTTTATGATATTTTTTGGTCTTCTGTACCCGTCGAAGATCGGAACATGACCTGTATGTCCTTCCACCAGGGATCGCTGTGACGATTCCATTTGTGATCCTTCTATTCCGGTAAGAACAACAATATCAGAACGTCTTAGAGCCTTGAGCGGTTCTCGAAGGGTTCCTGCAGGTAAGAGAGACCGGTTCCCGAAGGGTCTATTTCTGTCCAGGAGAACAACATCGACATCTCTATGTAAAGCCCGGTGCTGAAATGCATCATCCAGAATTACAACGTCTGCACCAAACTGTTCGACGGCATATGTGCCCGTCAGGCAACGTTCAGCCCCCGTGACAACGGGAACACCGTCCAATGATTGTGCAATCAATAACGGCTCATCACCTGCTCTCGCCGGTCCCATAAAAATATTCTTTCCGTCAGAGACGACATTAATCGCCTGCTTCCTTTTTCCGCCGTAACCCCGGCTTAAAATTACCGGTTTATACCCGTTCTCCTTTAGAAATTGCGCCAGCATGATCACCATGGGGGTCTTACCCGTGCCCCCGACCGTTATGTTCCCGACACTGATAACCTTACAGCTGAGTTTTTTGATATTCAACAACCCGATGTTATACAGATGATTCCTCAAACCAATGACACCGCTATAGAGAACGGAAAGCATTGTAAGAAAGCATAAAAAAGGGGATAGCCCTCCGGTATCCCTCTCCTCATGAAGTATCTTCCGTACCGTTTCTCGTAACTTTTTCATTATCTCATACACAATGCTTGGGGCCGAGTCATAAAGCATGTCTTATAAATAATGATCATAACGACATATCATGCCGTATTCTCAACCTTTTCAATCATCGATCGTTGATTATTGTTGTTTTCAACCGAATTATCTCTGAACTGCATGTTATATAACTTACCATATTCTCCGTTTTGCATGATAAGCTCGTCATGAGTTCCTTCTTCAACGATCTGACCGTCAACGAGTACAATTATCCGATCTGCATGGCTGATTGTTGAGAGTCGATGAGCAATAACGAGTGTCGTTCTTCCTTTCATGAGATTTTCAAGGGCATCCTGAACTTCCAGCTCAGATTCCGTATCGAGGGACGATGTGGCTTCATCAAGGATAAGTATGGGGGCATCCTTCAGGAGCGCCCGTGCGATTGAAATTCTCTGACGTTCCCCGCCGGAAAGTCTTGCTCCGAGTTCTCCGATGACCGTATCGAATTTATTCGGGAGGTTCATAATAAAAGCGTAAGCATTGGCCGCCCGTGCAGCATTGATTATATCATCCTCACTCTTTTTGATGTCCCCGTAAGCGATATTATTTCTAACCGTATCGTTAAAGAGGATCGTCTGTTGCGTCACAATCGCTATCTGATCCCTGAGAGATGCCATGGTTACATCCCGTATATCATGATTGTCAATCAGGATCTCTCCTTCCGTCACATCATAAAAGCGCGGTATAAGATTCACGAGGGTCGTTTTCCCTCCACCACTCATCCCGACGAACGCGACGACTTCACCCTGCCGAATCGTGAGATTTATATTCTTCAGGACCGGCTCATCATCATAGCGAAACGTAACATTTCGGATTGCAATATTTTCTGAAATCTTTGGCAGTTCGATTGCATGTTCACTGTTTTTTATTTCAGGGGTCATATCCATAACGTCGAAGACTCGCATGGCTGCCGATATCCCCTGCTGGATCGTATTGTTCACATTGGTCAAGCGCTTTACCGGTTCGTAGAGCATGATAAGAGCAGTAAGGAAAGAGAAAAAATTACCCGGCGTTGAAGTTCCTTTTAATACCTGAAACCCACCGTATACTACGATCACCGCAATAGCGACACCACCGAGAAACTCCATAAAGGGACTCGATAGAGCCCGTATTGAGACCGATTTCATAAACAGTCTGAAGAGATCCTCATTTTCTTTTGCAAATCGTTTCCCTTCGTGATCTTCCATACCGAAAGCCTTGACAATTCTCGTCCCCGATATGGTTTCCTGAAGAAGACTGGTAAGACTTCCCATGGTAACCTGTGTACGTGTGGCTACTTTTCTCATCTTTTCGCCAAACTTTGCTATGGGATATATCGTCAGGGGAAATACAAAGGCAGCAATAATAGCCATTTTCCAGTCACGATAAAAGATCAGGAAAATAAGACCGACTATGGTAAAAGAATCTTTGAAAAGACTGGTTACAGCCTCCGAAACGGCACCCTGGATAAGATTCACATCGTTGGTAATACGTGACATGAGTATGCCCGTGGGATTTTTCGAAAAGAATGAGAGGGATTGCCGCTGGATATGATTATATAGATCGTTTCTGAGATCGGTGATTACTCGCTGTCCGATAAAGTTCATGATGACGGTCTGTCCATAACTGCATGCCCCTTTGATCAAATAAATAACAATGATTGCTATGGGTATCAATTTCAACATCTGGACATTTCGCTTGATAAATATATCATCCAGAACGGGCTTAACGAGTGCGGCAAGAACAGCCGTCGTCGCGCCGACCGCAAGCATGCACAGCATGGCTAAAAGAAACTTCGGAATATGTGGTTTCGCCAACCTGAGAAGGCGCTTGAATATTGCCATAAATATATCTCTCTTTTGGCAAAGGGCTAAGGGCGCAAGGCTCGGGGATTATAATTGCTGTCACCCCTTAGCCTTTAGCCGTATGCCGTTAGCCTATAAGTTCATACGCAAGTTCCGCCGCCCTGGCGGCAGCTCCCGGTGAACCAAGTTTCTCCCGTATTTGACTTAAATCCCTCTTTATTGTATTCATTCTTGGTTTATTTGACAGAATACCATATATTTCATTCGCTATATTCTCGGGATTTGCCTCATTCTGTATAAACTCGGGAACAACTTTTTTCCCGGCAATGATATTAACCATACCGATATGGTCGACATTAATAATGATCCTGCCCATGAAATACGAAAGGGGCGATACTTTATAAACAATAACCATCGGGGTCTCGAGGAGCGCCGTTTCCAGCGTCGCCGTTCCCGAAGCGACCATGACAATATCGGATACTCCGATTACATCATAAACATTATCCTTAACAACCGTAACATCAACCGAATATTGATTCAATATGTCCGACATGAACTCGTGTTTCAGTGTGTCAGCGAGGGGTAATACAAACTGAACGGATGATATCCTTTCCTTAAGGATAGTAGCCGCTTTCATCATGTCGGGCAATAGTTTTGTAACCTCACTCTCCCTGCTCCCGGGAAGAATACCGATGATTGTATCACTGTCTTTCAAACCAAATTCTCTCAGGGCATCGTCTTGCGAGAATTTCCTTTTAACGACATCAAGCAGCGGATGGCCGACAAAACGCACATCCAGATTCACCTCATCGTAGATAGACGTTTCAAAGGGTAAAATGACAGCCATCCTGTCAACATATCGTGCAATATCGTGTATTCTTCTCTTTCTCCATGCCCAGACCTGGGGGCTGATATAGTAAAAGACTTTGATTCCATACTTTTTTGCTACTTTCGCCAGGGGAAGGTTAAAGTCAGGATAGTCAATGAGGATTAAGAGATCGGGGTTTTCATTATAGAGACTCTGTTTTAACTTCCGCCGAACGCCGAGAATAAAGCTCAATTTAGATAAAACTTCTGTCAGGCCGACAACAGCCATATCGGATGAGTCGGCAATGATTTTCACACCCGCTCCCCTTAGTTTTTCCCCTCCGATTCCATAAAACTGTATCCGGGGATCGATACGTTGCATTGCCCTTACCAGATGGGATCCGTGTAGGTCGCCTGATGCCTCCCCTGCTATAATTGCCACCTTCTTAATGTCCGAATGAGGAACTTTGCCTTCATGATGCATGATTGATCACTTTACAGATTTGGCGTATTTCCATTTCTGTCAGTTCAGGAAACATGGGAAGCGAAAGAACATCCCGGGAACACTGCTCACTGATTTTCAGGTCGTCAGTCTCTGTTTCGGAGTCGGCAAATACGACCTGTCTGTGCAGCGGTATCGGGTAATAGATCGCCGATGCTATATCATGATCCTTCAACGCCTGCGCAATGGAATCTCTTCTGTCTGACCGAATGGTAAACTGATGGTAGACGTGTCTGCAGTCAGGCTCTTCACCAGGCAGGATAATATCATCTCTTGTGATATGGACCCGGTACATATCGGCATTTTTCCTTCTCGATTCATTAAATTCTTCTATTCTTCTCAGTTTTACGGCGACAATGGCTGCCTGTATCTCGTCAAGCCTGCTGTTGTAACCGAGGAGTTCGTGATGATACTTGACTGAACCACCGTGATTACGAAGCATTCGGACGGTCCGTGCAATATCGTCATTGTGAGCGACAACCATCCCTCCATCACCATAGCAGGCAAGGTTTTTGCTCGGGAAAAAGCTGAAACAACCACAGTCTCCAAAGGTACCGACTTTTTGGCCTTTATATTCCGCACCGAAGGCTTGAGCACAATCTTCAATAATTTTCAAATTATACTTCTTACCGATAGATAGTATGGGTTCCATATCGGCAGGATGACCATAGAGATGAACCGGTATGATCGCTTTTGTTTTATCCGTGATTTTTTCTTCTATCTTCTGCGGATCAATGTTGAATGTCCCGGGAACGATATCGACAAAAACCGGTACTGCATTCAGCTCAGCAATGACTTCTGCCGTGGCAATAAACGTAAAAGGGGTTGTGATCACTTCATCCCCCTGCCCTATGCCGCATCCCCTGAGGGCCAGAAGAAGCGCATCCGTTCCGTTAGCCACACCAATCGCATGTGATATCCCGTGATAGGCTGCTATCTTTTCTTCCAGTTGAGATACCTTCGGCCCCAATATGAACTGCGTATTATCGAGAACTTCCTGGATTGCAGCATCAATTTCCGCTTTAAGAAGCTTATATTGCCTCTGTAAATCTACCATCTGTATCATAATATCATACCCTGTCCCATATTCATTTCTTCAACAATCCGAAGGGCCAGCTCGAGGGATTTTCTCCCTTCGCTCCCCGAAACAATCGGAGTGGATCTGGTTATAACTGATTGAATAAAAGCCCTTATTTCCCTTTCAAGAGGATCATAGTGTTCGACTTCCACCGTATTAGCACTGATCTCAGTTGTTCCTCCTTCACCGCGCGTCCGACGTAATGACATCAACTCTCTTTTCCCATAATCGACGGAATGGTAACCTTCCTGGCCGAAGAATCGTATCTTTTGCATTACTTTACCGGTTACTCTGCTGGCAGTTACATTCGCCACGCAGCCGTTTTGAAACGTAATCCTGGCGTTACTGATATCAACGTTATCGGATAGAACGGATATTCCCACAGCTTCCACATTCTTTAACGGAGACTTCACGAAGTTAAGTATCATATCAAGATCGTGTATCATCAAATCAAGAACAACATCAACATCCGTTCCCCGTTCGAAAAAGGGATGAAGACGATGTGCTTCGATGAAAAGCGGCTCACCGATAACTTTCCCCAGCGCCTCAATAGCAGGATTAAATCTCTCTACAAAGCCAATCTGTAACAGTGCTTTCCTGTTATCAGCAATTGAAATCAACTCATCCGCCTGATCAAGGGTAACCGCGATAGGCTTTTCAAGGAGAACATCAATACCCTCGGAAAGAAAATCTTTTGCAACTTCATGATGAAATCCGGTCGGAACGGCAATACTCACCGCATCCACTTTATCGAGTAGGTATTGATGATCAACGAAAGCGTGACAGTTATAGATTTCTGCTGCCTTTGACGATCGTTCTTCTACCGTATCCACAACACCAACGATCTCACAATCCGGTAATTGTTGATATTTCTGCAGGTGGTAGTTTCCGAGATGACCGATGCCTATCACACCGATCCTGACCCTGTCTGTTCGTTGCATCATGTGTTTGCCGGCTCAGTTCTATCGGCATATGCCCCGTTTTGCATTTTTTATAAAATTCGTAAAATGCCTGACCTCGGGTAAATCTTCAACCTCTTCTTTGATTCGTTCTATTGCCACTGAGAGTAAGAGAGACGACCTGAAGGTAATTTTATAAGCTTTCTTGAGAGCCTTTATTGTTTCTTCCGGAAAGCCCCTCCGCTTCAATCCAATGAGATTCAGCCCATATGGTTTAGCCCGGTTCCCCGAAACAGTAATATAGGGAGGTATATCCTTTACAACAGCGGACGCGCCACCGATGATCGAGTGACAGCCGATTCGGGTAAACTGATGGACCCCGCTTAAACCACCGATAATGGCATAGTCTTCAACATGGATATGGCCGGCTAAGTTCGCTGCATTCGCCATGATAATATTGTTGCCCAATTTACAGTTATGCGCAACATGGCAATACGCCATTATAAGGTTATTATCCCCTAAAAAGGTCATACCGATGTCCGCAGAGGTCGCACTGTGAATGGTAGCAAACTCCCGGATCGTATTGTTATTGCCGATAATAACCTTAGATTCCTTTCCGTCAAATTTTAAATCCTGAGGAACCGCGCCGATGGAAACAAATTGAAATATTCGGCATCTCTCTCCTATTTCGGTATTTCCCTCTATCACCACATGGGGACCAATAACCGTTTCTTTACCGATTGTAACATTCGGACCGATGATACTGTACGGTCCTATTTCTATCCCTTCCTGAAGATTCGCTTCCGGGGATACAACTGCTGTCGAGTGAATATTCATTTGTCCGATCCTTCTTTCATCATAGGGTTCACGACCACGGACTCAATGCAATGAACGGATATCCGTTACTTTTCATCTCATGCATACTACCCTATGGTTTTATCTTCTTTTCAATCTCTTCAGTTCTTTTTACCAGTGAATTCAACGTTCTTCGCATTTCAGGAAGTCTCGGTATGCATGCCTGGACACGAAGCCACTTATTATGAGGCATATGGGGAGTACCGGACACGATCCGATTTGGTTCGACATCATCGTGAACCCCCGATTGAGCAGCAACCATGACATTGTCACCAATTTCAATGTGACCGACAAGCCCTGCCTGCCCGCCAAGAATAACCCTGTTACCTAATTTCGAACTTCCTGAAATCCCTACCTGGGCAACAATAATGGAATTTTCACCAATAACAACATTGTGAGCTATCTGGACCAAGTTGTCGATCTTCACTCCCTTCTTAATCCATGTCTTTCCGAGAGCACCCCGATCTATGGTCGTATTGGCCCCGACTTCTACATCATCATCGATCCGGACTATTCCCACCTGAGGCACTTTGAAATTTTCCACCCCCGGATTGGCAAAGCCGAATCCATCACTGCCGACAACAACTCCGGCATGAAGAATGACCCTTTTCCCGATCGTGCATCTCCGATAGATCGTTACATTCGGATGAAGGATTGAATCTTCTCCGATGACAACGTTATTACCGACGCAGACACCGGGATAGAGAATAACTCCTCTGTCTATCTGTGCATTCTTTCCCACATAGACACCGGGATAAATTGTTACCCCCTCTGCAATTTCTGCGCTTTCGTCAATATGAGCTCCTTGACTCACTGCAACAGGATCTCTTTCTTCAGGATAAAAGAGGGACAGTAACCGGGCCAGTGCACGATAGGGATCATCGACGACAAGCAAATTCTTTGTCGATGTTGTAATCTCTGGTGATACCAGAACAGCAGATGCCCCTGTATCCTCAAGTTTGCTTTTATACCGGGGATTGGCAATAAAGGTAAGGTCACCCTCCCCTGCCTCATCAATTCCTCGTAAATGATACAGGTCAACCGTTTCATCCCCTATAACCTCACCACCGAGGAATTGTGCCACCTCCCGTAATGACCTGTTCGACTTACCCGTCCGTTTCATCAATCAAACGCCTCATTCTGCATCTATTGTTTCTTTGATTTATATAGTTTATTGAACTCCTGTATTACCTTTTTCGTAATGTTCTGTGATTTTTTGAAATAGGCAACACCCGGATTATATACTCCTGTTTCAACTATCATCGTGTAATCTTCCTTCTCACCAATCTCCTGTATAAGTTTTAATACTTCGGGAATCAGTCTTTTTTCATGTTGCTGCTCTTTCATACGCGCTTCTTCTTTGAAGTCTTCAATAAATCGTTTATACTCCCGGTACTTTCTTTGTCCTTCAACCTCTTTCTCTTTATAAGCCCTTTCCGTCAAAACCGGTTTCAGTTTTTGTAATTCTTCCTGAAGCTTTTTCAGCTCTTTTTCTTGTTCATCAATCACCGTTTTCTTTTCTTTCACAAATTCCTGTAATTCAAGCGCGGCTTCCTTGCCTGCATCCGACAGAATTAAGATTTGCCTCATATCGATAAATCCTATCTTCTCGGCCGCAGTTGCATAAGTTCCCGATACAACGAGAAACATCACAATTAAAACACCTATTGTCTTTTTCATTACAAAATCCCCCTATCATGGTTATTAGGGGCTAAGGGCATGTGTTTTTAGCCTCGCGCCTTTTGCCCTGAGCCTTTTGCCTGTTTTATACTTACATCATCATTCCAAGTGTAAATTCCCATCTGTTTGATTCTTCCCCTTCTTTTTTATCAAGTACGTAGCCCCACTCCAGTCTTAGAGGACCCAAGGGAGAATACCAGCGAACGCCGACACCGGCGGTTTCTCTCATATCATCCAGATGATACCCGCTGTTCCAAGCGTTCCCTGTATCAAAAAATATTACACCTTTCATCCCGGCATCTTCAATGAGAGGAAAGATTATTTCCGCATTGAAGCTTAACATTGTCTTGCCTCCGATAACATCACCGGTTTCGGGATCAACAGGACCCACATTTCGAAGACCTCTTAAAGAACGTATTCCCCCCAGCGTGAAACGTTCATACACCGGAATTTCTTTACCTTCATTACCCTGCACATACCCGATCCGCCCCCGTATAGCGAATACATTATCCAGGAATAGCGGAAAAAACCACGATGAACTACCGATGTATTTTGTAAAGCTTGTATCTCCCTGAAATATCGTACCCGTATGCCTCACGGATATGCTGTTTTTCGATCCGCTCGACGGGAATATCCAGTCATTCGTCGTATCTCGTGAAAGAGTTGTGATAACACCGCTTGTGGCCGTCTCACCTTCCTGATCCTTAATATATCTGGAAGCTGTATCATCGACATTATTTATATCGTCTATCGTATATTCATACCCGATGTAGCCCTTTACATGTTCAAAGAGACGATGTCCAAAGGTTGATTCAAAACCTTTCGTGTTAAGATCGTACGTGTCATATTCCCTATCTGTATTCCAGATATCAAATTTGCTCCAGAGGGGCCTGTTGAAAAGCCATGGTTCTATAAACGATAGTTCATATTTGGTGGTCTTTGAACCAAGGTACGCATTTAAGCTTAAGGTTTGTCCCCGTCCGAAAAGATTGCGCTGTGATATCTGGGCCATAACAACAGCCCTATCCTGGGCACTGTAACCTGCTCCCACAGTAAACATCCCCGTCGGTTTTTCTTTGACCTTTATGTTGATATCGGTAAGATTTTCCGTCGCTTTTACCGTTTGAAAATCAACCTCCTCAAAATACCGCAATTGGGCAAGGTTCATATAACTTTTTTTCAATTTTTCCCGACTGTATAAATCACCTTCAATTACTTTAAGTTCTCGCCGTATGACTTTATCACGCGTTTTTGTATTACCCCATATTGCTATCCTGTTGAAATATATCTTATCACCCTTATCAATATGATACACCACATCGACTTTTTCATCTTTTTCATGGGATATTGTCTCCGGTGTAACATTTGCGTAAGCATATCCTTCATTATTGCAGGCCTCTGACAGAAAATCGATATCCTTCATAATCGCTCCCCTGTCAAAATAGTCTTTTTTCGTAATGGTAAGCTTTTCCGTCAAGTCTTTCCGTGGAATTGAAATCAGGTCACCGGTTATTTCAACTTTCCCCACTTTGAACTGCTTTCCCTCCGATATGGCTATACTTACATATATCCAATCCTGGTCATGGGTAATTTCAGGTTCACCGACACTGGCATTAATATAACCGTGGTTAAGATAAAAGGCTTTAATTTTGCTGATATCTTCCGTCAGGGTATCCTTTTTGAGGAGTCCTGAATCGGTTATAAAATGAAAAATACCACTTTCCGATATTTCCATCATATCTTTCAGTTCATCATCGGTAAATGCCTTATTCCCTTCAAAAGAAATCGTTTTTATACGGAGTTTTTTATGCTCCGATATCGTGAAGACGACACGAACGCCTCTATCATGCGTTTCTATTGTATACTCGACATCTCCATTGAGAAAGCCCTTATCATGATAAAAATTTCTGATATTTCCAACATCGGATTTGATTTTCTCCAGGTTGAGGATCTGCCTTGATTTGACAGTTATAATATTTTCTATGTCTTCTTTATCTATTTCATCATTTCCTTTAATCTCAATATCGATTATGGTCGGGCGTTCCTCAAGCACAAAAGTTACAATTTTCCCTGTGTTCCCATCGGATACTTCTACTTTAACATCATTGAAATATCCCATCTTGTAAACAGCCTTGATATCATCTGAAAGATTCTTCTCGGTAAGTATCTCTCCTTTTTTGCTGTTTAACACATTTAATATGGCACTGTTTTCGATCGTACGATTCCCCGTAAACTCAATTGCTTCTATTTTTTGCTCGCCAAAGTTTTTTAATAATATCTGTTCGGCCAACCTTTGAGAAATAACGTCCGCTTTTTCCATATCAGAGCCACTGGCAAATATTCCGCTGACCGTTTGACGATTTGCGATATCTACCGTAGTAACATCAACGCTGACGAAGTTTCCCAAACGGGTGACACTTCCTAATATAACCAAATCCGTCTGTGTTTTTTCTCCGATCTCCCACGCCAGATTTTTACTGATCTGCTTATCTTTGATAAATTTTGCAATAGTGTCTTTTTCTGCTACACGAACGTTCTTCGTTGCGAGCAAAGCATCCCTCAAGCCATCTATAATCTTGTTTTCAAAAGAAGTGTCTTCTGATTTGCTGTGGATTTCAAAGGGAAGAATGATCACTTTTTTAAAAGTGTCTGCAATGGTCTCGTTGGGAAGAACCAATGGTAATATCAATAGAACTATAAAAAAAAATCTTCTGAATTGAGAAAAAATGTTCATAATTAAAGGTCACAGATCCTTCCGTCTTGCAACCCAATACTTCGGGACATACGGTCGGCCAACCGCTTATTGTGTGTTGCAATTATCAATGTGTTACCCCTCGCCTTATTCAGTTCGAGTAAAATGTCCTGTATCTTTTCCCCTGTCTTTGTATCGAGATTTCCCGTCGGTTCATCTGCCAGGATAATTTCAGGCTCCATTATTAATGCTCTCGCTACAGCAACTCTCTGTTGTTCTCCACCTGAAAGCTCACCGGGCTTGTGGGGCAGCCTATCACCGAGCCCTACTTCAGTCAAGATGCTCTTTGCTTTCTCTCCGGCTTCATTCATTGTCATCCCATTAATCAGGGCAGGCATCATCGTATTCTCGAGACTGGTAAACTCAGGCAGCAGATGATGAGATTGAAACACAAAACCTATCTTCTGATTTCTAAATTCCGCCTGTTTTTGCTCGTTCCACTCAAAGGGATCAATTCCTTCATAAAAAATATTACCCGACGACGGCTGGTCGAGTATCCCCAGTATGTTGAGAAACGTACTTTTCCCTGCTCCGGACACGCCGAGAATTGCCAAAGAATCTCCTTTGGCGATTTCAAGATTGATCCCCTTCAAAACTTCTATTTTATTTCCGTCCTTAATGAATGTTCTCGTCAGATTATTAACTGATATCATCTATTCTGTGCCTTCCGCTCTTCCTCATGAGTTGCAACCCTCTGCTACTCATACCTGAGAGCCTCTGCCGGATCAAGTTTCGAGGCATTCCACGATGGATAAATCGTTGCCAAAAAACATATTACCATGGCCACGAAAACAATAATAAAAACATCTCCATAATTAACCTTGGAAGGAAGTTCACTCAAATAATACACATCACCCGGCAGTATTTTAAATCCGAATAGATTTTCGATACACAACGATATTGTTTCTACATTGATGGCCACAAGTATTCCTCCAATGCAGCCAAGAATGGTGCCGATAGTACCGATGATAAGGCCCTGGAGCATAAATATTCTCATAATGCTCTTAGCTGTGGCACCCATTGATTTCAACACTGCAATGTCCTTTGTTTTCTCCATAACAACCATAATCAAAGCAGTAATGATATTGAACGCAGCTACAACAACGATAAGACTGAGAATAATAAACATAACCCTTTTTTCCAGTCTCAATGCGGCAAAAAGGTTTTTATTCATCTGCATCCAGTTCCTTGCCCAGTATGGATAGCCAAGTTTTGTCTCTATGTCGTCGGCGATTTGTGCCGCCTTGTAAATGTCATTCACCTTAATCTCGATACCGGTAACGTCGTCCTTCATATTAAAAAATTTCTGGCATTCTTCAAGAGACATAAAGGCCAATGAAGAATCGTACTCATAAAATCCGGAATCGAATATACCGACAACGACGAACTTTTTAATCTTCGGAACAATACCCATCGGGGTAGGAATGCCCATGGGTGATAACACGCTGACCGAATCGGAAATCATGAGTCCCAGGTTTTTCGACAACTCTTTTCCGATTATGATACCGGGCAGCTCTTTTGTTATTCCTTTTTTTTCAGAGAGATCCTGAATATCACCCTCCATCATTTTTCCAAAATTAATGACTTTAAGGACACTGTCTGTCGATACTCCCCTGATAACGACGCCGGTTGCTCTATCTCTATATTTCAACATCGCCTGACCATATACAAAAGGTGTCGATGCCTGGACACCTTCAAGTGTCTCAACGTCCTTCATAACTTTATCATAATCTTTCATTGTTCCGCTGTATTTCATGAGAACAATATGAGAGTTGACACCCAGTATCTTGTTCCTGAGATCAGTTTCAAAACCGTTCATAACAGCGAGGACAATGATAAGTGCAGCAACACCTAAAAATATCCCGGCAATTGAGATAAACGTGATCAGCGAAACAAAGGCCTGCTTTCTCTTTGCCCTGAGATACCGAACCGCTATAAAAAATTCATAGGACATAGTCTAAAAACGAACTGTTCGTAATATTTACTGGTGGTTTCTAAAAGGAAAGTTTATCCTTGTTTCCGTGTATTCAGATAAACCATTACATACATTTGAATATTGTGTTGTCAATCATTTCCTCCCGTCCTTTGGTCTCAACTGGGGAAAGAGGATGACATCCCTGATTGATGGTGAATCTGTTAAGAGCATAACCAGTCTATCTATTCCGATTCCTTCCCCTGCCGTCGGAGGCATACCATATTCTAGAGCCATGACATAATCTTCATCCATTTCATGGGCTTCCTGATCCCCTAACTCTCTTTCCCTGAGTTGCATAATAAACCTCTCTCGCTGATCTTCCGGATCATTGAGTTCGGAAAAGGCATTGGCAATCTCTCTTCCGTTAATATAGAGTTCAAATCGATCGGTAAATCTCCCATCATCGGCACTTTTTCGTGAAAGCGGGGATACTTCAATGGGATAGCTCGTAATAAAGGTTGGTTGGATAAGCTTATCCTCCACAGTTTCTTCAAATATGGCCACAATTACCTTCCCCAGTGACTCGTCATCATCGACAGTTAAATTAAGGCTTTTTGCATACGCTATCGTCTTCTCCCGATCTTCCAATACTTCTGGGGCTACATCTGAATATTTGATAATAGACTCTTTTACCGACATCCTCGTCCAGGGTGGGGTTAAGTCAATTTCAGTGCCCTGATATATTATTTTAAGAGACCCGACAATCTTTTCCGAAACATGTGTTAACAATTCCTCTGTAAATATCATTAAGTCCTGGTATGTGGCATAGGCAAGATAAAATTCCATCATGGTAAATTCCGGATTATGAAGTGTTGAGATCCCCTCATTTCTGAAACTTCTGTTTATCTCGAACACTCGTTCCATTCCTCCGACGACAAGACGTTTGAGATACAACTCCGGCGCTATTCTCAGATATAAGTCTACTCCGAGGGCATTATGATGGGTTTTAAACGGCTTAGCCATGGCACCGCCCGCCATGGGATGCATCATAGGGGTTTCGACCTCAAGAAAATCTCTTTCTTGCATGAAATGACGGATCAACTGAATGATAAGACTTCTTTTCTGAAAAAGTTCTTTGACCCCGGGGTTAACGATGAGATCAAGATGTCGCTGCCGGTATCTCGTCTCAACGTCGGTCAGGCCATGCCACTTCTCAGGCAACGGTCGTACGGACTTTGATAAAAGGCGAATTTCAACAGCTTCAATCGTCAACTCCCCGGTTTTTGTTTTGAAAACCCTACCGGCGGCGAAAACTATATCCCCGATATCGAGTTTCCGAAAAAGAGAAAAAGCGTCCTCACCTACGTTATTTTTTTTAATGTAAACCTGAATCCTACCCTGTCGATCCTGAATATTGATAAAGGCAGCCTTGCCGAAACTTCTCACAGCCATAAGTCTTCCTGCCAATCCAAATCGTTCTTCTGTTTTCATAAGTGCTTCATTATCCCAATCACCAAATCGTTTCAGGATTTCATCTGTCGTTGCGTTCACCCTCACATCATTCGGGTAAAGCTCTATTCCTTCAGACTTGAGGGCATCATTTTTTTCTCGTCTCGTTTTTAAAAGCTCACCTTCACCCATGAATCAATCCCCAGCTTGATAAATAAAGTTAGTAAAGCTATATTCTTTTTAAATTTTAGTCAAGAAAGATTTCATGCCCAAGAAAAGGTTTGACAAAAAAACTCCATAATAATAGCATGCTATATTCTGATCGACAGAAACAACCAACAGGAGAGTGATGGCGTACCAAACTACCCGTCAGAGGGTCTGATACTGAACTATCACAACCGTGACAGTCATGTACGGAATTTGAAACATCACGGCAACGGTAAGCAAGGACAAACACAATACATAGATTGAGCGTAAAACGATGGACACGATCATAAACAATGAACGAGCGCTGGAAATTGTCAGGAATTTCTCGAAATCAAAAGTGTTGGTTATCGGGGATATGATGGTTGACCAGTTTATCTGGGGAAAAGTATCCCGGATTTCACCGGAAGCTCCCGTACCCGTTGTTGAAGTTACCGCAGAGACCTTGCTGTTCGGCGGCTGTGCAAACGTCTTGAACAATATATTTTCCATAGGCGGAAAAGTGACCGTAACCGGCATTATCGGGTCTGATGATATGGGCCGCTGGTTAATACGGGAATGTCGAAGGATGGGTATTGACACGAAAGGGTTCATTGTTGAACAAGATCGCCCCACAATCGTCAAGACGAGGGTTATAGCTCACCACCAGCAGGTAGTACGGTTTGACAGAGAGAACAAGAAACCCATAAGTACAGATAATCTCAGGATGATGCAGGACTATATAGAAACGCAGAAAGATTCAGTCGGAGCAATCGTCGTCTCCGATTACAATAAAGGAATGATTACGAAAAAACTTATCAATGGAATCAAAGAGGTAATAATCGATAAGGATATTGTGTTATGTGTCGACCCAAAGCAAAATGATTTTTCCTTTTATAAGGGGTGTGACGTCATCACCCCGAATCACCACGAAGCAGAACGTGCTCTCGGCACGGAATTTGAGAGCTATGATGATATTCTCAGGGGAGGAGAAAAACTGCTGAAGAAATACCTTTTTAAGGCAGTTTTAATTACCCGGGGTGAGGAGGGAATGACCCTTTTTGAAAGTAACGGTGATGTTACCAATATCCCAACGGTTGCAAAAGAAGTCTTTGATGTAACCGGTGCAGGCGATACGGTCATCGGGGTATTCTCCCTCTGTTTGGCAGCGGGTGCGTCCTTCAGGGAAGCGGCCGCGTTGGCCAACCATGCAGCTGGAATTGTTGTCGGCAAGGTTGGAACGGCTACGGTCACAGGAGAGGAATTGAAAAAGGTACTATGAGTCAGCCACAATCTCCTGAACCCGTAAAACTTATATCAAGCGTGTTCTCTAACAATGATATTGATTTACACGCAATTGTCATTGCATTGGTTGAGAAGTTTGGTATCGTGGACTATATAAGTTCCATACTCCCCTTTGATTACACGAAATATTATGAAAGAGAAATGGGATCACCCCTTCTGAGGAGGTTTATTTCCTTCGACACGTTAATTAAACCGGAAACGCTCCCCGATATAAAACTGACCACAAACACAATAGAGGGAGGTTTTTCAAAAAAGGGGAAAAGGAACGTCAATATAGATCCGGGGTACCTGTCTCCAGCACATCTGATACTTGCAACGGGAAAAGCATTTACACATCGTCCATACCTCAGAGACGGTATTTACGCTGATTTAACATTGATTTACAGACATAACACCTTTGAACCACTTCAGTGGACGTACCCGGATTACGGGGGTGAAAAAATCCGGGAGATGTTACAGGTCATAAGGAAAAAATATCTCTTGCAGCTTAAGCAATTGAAGACCGATTTACCTGAGCTTACATAATAACGAAAAATGGAGTAATGACCGATGATAAAGAGTATGACCGGTTACGGTCGGGCAAAATCTGTCCTGGACGGTAAAAATTTTGTAGTTGAAACGAAATCTGTGAACCATCGGAATATGGAAATCATCGTTCGTCTTCCAGGCATATTGAATGCGTTGGAAATAGAAATCAAAAAAAAGATAAACGAAATAATTTTCAGAGGAAGAGTCGAAGTCAACATTCGAACCGAGACAGATCTCAGCAGCGAACTTGAAGAAAAGTTGTACGTTAATCTTCCGTTGATACGCACCTATTATTCCCTCTTGAACCAAATCAGAGATGAGCTGGATTTAAAAGAGGAAATAACACTCGACATGCTTTCTCGGCTTAATAATGCTTTCTATTATCCTGAAACCGAGTTAAATCTGGAAGAAACGTGGAAGCATCTTGAAAAGATTCTCGGCGAAGCCATTGATTCGCTCGTGGAAATGCGCGAAAAAGAAGGTGAACTTTTATACCGGGATTTTATTTCCCGAGCAGATACGATTAAGAATTTTCTTTCAACCCTGAAATCACGAGCACCTCATGTCATATTAGAATACAAGAAAAGACTTGAGGAACGAGTGGCTGAATTGACGGATTCCTTAGACATTGATGAGTCACGGATGAGTCAGGAAATTGCCATAATGACTGAAAAAAGTGATATTACGGAAGAGATTGTTCGTTTTGAAAGTCATTTGATTCAATTCCGGGAAATGCTGGAAAGCGTTGGTGCTGTTGGCAGGAAAATGGATTTTTTACTTCAGGAAATGCACCGGGAAATAAATACGATCGGTTCTAAAAGTAATGATTTTGAAATTTCACTGAATGTTATAGAAATCAAAAGCGAACTGGCAAAAATGAGAGAACAGGCACAGAACGTGGAGTGACGTACCTGTTTTCTGCTACGAGTTTTTTGAGCATCATTCGGCTGGTACAGAAACACCTCCATGGATGGCAACGACGAACAAGAAAGATGCCGGCGGCTGTTGCGGGAAATCCCTAGGATATCTTGTGATATAAAGGTATTACAGGATCATGGCAGGAACACTTTTGAACTGGAAAAAAGCCTAGAAGAGAAAATAGAGGAATTGTCAGAATTGACCAGAAAAATTCATTCAGTCGGTAAGGAACAAGGACTGCTACTTGTCGTTTCCGCCCCTTCCGGCACCGGAAAAACCACCCTGTGTAAACAGTTGCTGAAAATGGTACGAGATCTTCGTTTTTCCATCTCGCATACCACTCGTGCTCCCCGTAGGGGAGAGAAAAACGGCAGAGACTATCATTTTATAACGAAGCAAGAGTTTAAGGATAAAATAGATCGGGGAGAATTTGTTGAATGGGCTGAAAATTATGGCAATTTTTACGGTACTTCATTTCAAGAAATTAGATACTCTCTGGATAAGGACATGGATATTCTTCTCGATGTTGATCCCCGGGGAGCAAGAGCCATAAAAGAGAAATATACCAACGGAACCTTTGTTTTTATCCTTCCACCATCAATCGACATCCTGAGAAAAAGACTGACGGGACGGGGATCAGAAAAAGACGATATGATAAAAATCCGCCTCAATAAAGCGATGGATGAAATAAAAGAGGTTGTATGGTATGATTATGTGATTTTTAATGAAACAATTCAATCTTCCGTTGATATGTTACGATCAATATACATAGCGGAGAGGAACAAAAGGACACGATTAATGGAGAAAATACAGAATTTAATGAATAACCGGAGGTACTATTAAATGGCAAGAATTACCGTTGAGGATTCTTTAAAACTGGCAAAAAACAGGTTTGCCCTTGTTTTGCTTGCCAATCAAAGAACAAAACAATTGTTAAGAGGATCGAAACCACTTTCCGATAGAAAAGAAAACAGAGAAATTGTAACGGCGTTGAGAGAAATAGCCGCGGGGAATGTTACGTATGTTCATCCCGAGTATATTGCACGTCCGGGAGTCGATGAAATGTATAGTGCAGGTGATGAAAAATTGATTGACCACCAAGAAGAACCTGAATAGTCATGAACACGGCCCGTGTGTGAATACTTCTTTATAGTCAACAATGATGCCACTTTTACCGAAAGTCTCCTTAAAAATAAGCTGAGAGAAAGGATAGGTACATTTTATGTAATATTCCCACGCATGAAGATCTTTATTTCGCGTGAGTAATATTGTCCCAACATTTTTTCATCTTATTTGCAGTGACAAGATATCCGGGCCTTGTCCGAAGAGGATTGTATGCATGCAAATTATTTACGGAGTCAATCCGGTTAAAGAAACTCTCCTCGTCAATAAGATTGACGTAGAGAAAATTATTCTTGCAAAGGGGAGAAAAGGTCGCGATATAAAAGAAATACTGGAAATCGCAGCACACAGAAACATAACAATAGAATACAGTGACAGAGAATCCATAAACAAGATTGCCGATTCCAGGACTCATCAGGGCATCATCTGTGTATGTAAAGACTACATGTACGCCAGTTTGGATGAGATTGTCGCTCATTGTCATAAATCTCTCAATGATGGTCTTATCATCATTCTGGACGGTATTACAGACCCTCACAATCTCGGCTCAATTATACGGACAGGTCATTGTTTCGGGGTAAATGGCATAGTTATTCCGGAAAACCGGGCTGCACAGGTCACACCTACCGTCGTTAAGGTATCAGCCGGCGCAACACAACATGTCCTCATAGCCAGAGTGGTAAATATATCAAGAACTTTAGAATATCTCAAAGACAGAGGGTTCTGGATTTATGGAGCCGATGTATCGGCGGACCAGGATATTCATTCTCTCGATTATAAACGGCACACAGGTCTTGTATTGGGAAGTGAAGAAAAGGGAATACGGCCGCTTGTAATGAAGAAGTGTGATTCCTTATTCTCTATACGAATGTTCGGGAATATTGACTCGCTTAATGTTTCCGTGACAGCCGGAATTATTATCTATGAAATGTCTCGTCAGCGAAAAAATTTATAGTTGACATTTAAACCACATTGAGGCTTAACTGATCAACAATTATAGTATATCCGTATTGTTTCCTATCGAACCAAAAACAAAGAAAGAGGAATGAGTCATGCCGGTTTTCATATGGGAAGGAACAACCAAAAGAGGTGAATCCAGAAAAGATGAAATGGTGGCTCCGAACGAAGGAGCAGTGAGAGCACAGCTCCGCCGACAGGAAATTCAAAATATTACGATCAAAAAAAAACCAAAAGACCTCTTCGAAAACATTAAGTTCTTGCAACCAAAAGTTAAAGAAAAAGATGTTGTCGTCTTTGCCCGCCAGTTTGCGACGATGATCGATGCAGGATTGCCTATCGTTCACAGTCTCGATCTCCTTGCTCAGGAAGAGGAAAATAAAACCTTTAAGAAGGTCATTGCGGAAATAAAGGAAGATATTGAAGGGGGAACCACTCTTACCGATTCCTTGAAAAAGCATCCTGAAGTATTCGATGAGCTTTTTGTCAATTTGGTCAACGCGGGAGAGGCAGGAGGAATCCTTGATGTCGTTCTTGACCGTCTTTCAGGCTATATGGAAAAAGCAATAAAATTGAAGAGTAAGGTAAAGGGTGCCATGACCTATCCTGCCGCTACCCTTGTCATTGCTGTCGCCGTTGTGATTTTACTTTTATGGAAGGTTGTTCCTGTTTTCCAGGAGATGTTCACAGGCGTGGGAGGAACATTACCCGGCCCAACGCAATTTCTCGTCAATGCAAGTCATTTCGTACAAAACAATATATTATATATTTTTGCAGGTCTTATTATCAGTTATATTGCCTTTAAAAGATATTACCGGACTGAACGAGGAAGGCTTAACATAGACAAGCTTATGCTCAAGGCACCTGTCTTCGGCGTATTATTAAAGAAAGTAGCCGTTGCAAAGTTCTCACGCACGCTTTCAACCATGATAAGTAGTGGTGTTCCCATTCTCGAAGGACTCGAAATTGTGAGCAAGACGGCAGGAAACAGAGTCATTGAAAACGTTCTCATGGATACAAAGAAAAGTATTAGTGAAGGAAAGACGATTGCGGAACCTCTTGCTCAGGCCCAGGTATTTCCCTCAATGGTGGTTTCAATGATTGCCGTCGGTGAAAACACGGGAGCTCTCGATGCAATGCTTGCCAAAATCGCTGATTTTTACGATGATGAAGTCGATGCGGCAGTTGAAGCGATGACGTCACTACTCGAACCATTCCTGATGGTATTTCTGGGCGGTATTATCGGAGGTATGATCGTTGCACTGTATCTGCCAATCTTTAAGATGGCCGGGGCCGTTACCGGATGAAAAATGGTCGGGATGGCGCGATTTGAACGCGCGACCCCTGCGTCCCGAACGCAGTGCCCTACCAGACTGGGCCACATCCCGACATCTCATTTTGTTATATAATTTATGTTTAAATGTCCATACATTTTTATATATTTTTCTAAAATAATCATATAATCAGGAGACAATGAATCGTCTATATTAAGAGAAACAAATATTATTGTCTTCAATATCGATTCATGCTATCGTTATCAGCAGTTCATCATAAAAAAGACAAAAGAGGTTTGTAGGTTCGTGATTATTTACGATCTTAAATGTGAAAAAAATCATAAATTCGAGGGTTGGTTCAACGATAGAAATTCCTTTGAAGAACAGAAAAAGAAAAACCTTGTAGTCTGTCCTATTTGCGGCGATTCTAACATTGATATGGTACCCTCCTCCATCACGACGATTTCTGGAAAGGAACCGCAGAAATCGCACAAGACAAAAGCCAAGGAAATTTCTCCCCTTACGGCGCTCAAAATGTTTCACGACTTTATTGATCGGGAATTTGATGATGTAGGTGAAAGGTTTGCTGATGTGGCAATCAATATCCACAAAGGTCTGGAGGAAAGGAGAAATATCAAGGGAACAACAACAAAAAAGGATGAAGAGATACTGAACGAAGAGGGAGTCGAATTTATTAAGATTCCCGTACCAAAATTCGACAGTTAACCGTTACAGCTATAATGCTTCATCGAGTTTGGCAAAGTATGAGGGTCGGTCATCTGACCCTCTTTTGTTATGATCTCCTTAATCAGATTGAAGTTACCGATGCCAAAAGAACAGAACCAAAAAATGTTATGGAGTCCGGAAGGATATGGCGAGAAAATTTAAAAAACATTTTTTTGTCAAAGAAAGATAAAGTATGATATTTTTCAATGTAATGTCGGGCACTGAATATGAATTTTTGAAACTCAGGTTCACCAGTTGAATATTATGAGCAAACAGTACCGCACTATTCTTGATTTAATCGGTAACACACCTCTTGTTGAGATTCGAAAGCTGAATCCCAATAATTCAGTCAAGATTCTCGTGAAGTTGGAAAGCGCGAATCCCGGAGGATCCATTAAAGACCGAACCGCTCTCCACATGATTGAAGAGGCGGAAAAAAGAGGAGAACTAACCAGGGATAAAGTCATCCTGGAGCCCACCAGCGGAAATACGGGTATCGGTCTTGCTCTCGTGGCCGCAGCCAAGGGATATAAACTGCTGCTCGCAATGTCTGAATCGGCCAGTGAAGAAAGAAAAAAAATATTAAGAGCAATGGGTGCCGAGCTTCATTTCACACCGGCAAATCTCGGAACGGATGGTGCCATAGAAGTGGCGTATGATATGGTACGTGAAAACCCGGACAAGTTCTTTCTTCCCGACCAATTTAATAATGAAGACAACATCCTGGCACATTATTACGGAACAGCAGAAGAAATTTGGCAACAAACGGAAGGAAAAGTTACAGCCGTTGTCGTTGCTTTGGGAACATCGGGCACGGCAATGGGAATTTCCAAAAGACTGAAAGAGTACAATACCAACATCAAAATTATCGGAGTGGAGCCGTATTTGCGTCATAAAATACAGGGGCTCAAAAATATGAAAGAATCCTATCAGCCGGGTATTTTTGACAGGGATCGCCTGGATGAATGCGTCAATATCCTGGATGAGGATGCATTTAAAATGGCAAGATGTCTCGCCATGGAAGAGGGTATTTTAGCAGGAATGAGCTCCGGTGCCGCTATGCATGTCGCCTGCGAAAAAGCAAAAGAAATGAAAAACGGTGTTATTGTTGTTATCTTCCCTGACAGCGGAGAACGATATCTCAGTACGGAACTCTTCACCGACAAAGAAGAAACAACTATCACGCTCTACAATACACTAAACAGGAAGAAAGAATTTTTCAAACCGCTAGACTCCGCGCAAATACTCATGCACACATGCGGTCCCACGGTCCACGATGTACCGCACATCGGAACATACCGTCGGTTTATCGTATCCGACATGATTGCCCGGTACCTCGAATTCAAGGGATACAGGGTCGACCATGTTTCAAATATCATTGACCTTGACGACAAATCGATCAGCGGTGCCGAGCGGGCAGGAATGGATATCAAAGATTTCACTGAAGGGAACGCAGCGAGATTCGACGAAGATCTGAAAAAGCTTAAAGTGAGGCAGGAAAATGCGTACCCCAAGGCAAGTAACAATGTAGATGCAATGGTGAAGCTTGTCGACAGTCTCGTGGGAAAAGGGTATGCCTATGAAAAATTGAGATCTGTCTATTTCGACATATCAAAACTGGAAGATTACGGAATACTTTCGAATATCGATCTGACAAAAGTTCGACGGACAAAAACAATAGACCAGGATGATTATGAAAAAGATAATCCCGTTGACTTCACGCTCTTTAAACGATCCACCCTCTCGGAACTGAAAAAAGGCATATACGTGAAAACACGATGGGGAAACGTAAGACCAAGCTGGCACCTTGAATGTGCAGCAATCTCAATGGAAAATCTCTCTGAGACGTTTGACATTCATATGAGCGGCACCGATATTATCTTTCCCCATTGTGAAAATGTAATGGCAATCGGAAAAGCGGCAAGCGGCAAAAACATTGCCAATTACTGGCTGCATACCGAACTGGTCATGTTGAGCGGCAAGAAGATGTCCCGTTCACTTGAAAATTCCTTCACCGTGGGAGAGCTGGAAGAAAAAGGCTACAGCGGAAAAGAAATCCGATATTTTCTATTGAGTTCGCACTATCGAAAACCACTGAATTTTTCTGTTGGCGCTCTCGATACGGCACGAAATACCATAAGAAGACTGGAAGGATTTATTCAGAGACTGATTCGATTCACCCCCGGCGATGGATATCATGAAACAGACCAACTGATTTACTCAGTAAATAGGGATTTCACCGAAGCGATGGATGACGATTTTAACATCTCCAATGCATTGGCTGCTGTTTTTGAATTCGTAAAGAAGATAAATGGTCCGTTGTCTGAAGGAAGGCTGAACCGAATCGAACGGGACAAGATTCTGGAAACCATGACCAGGCTGAACTCCGTTGTCGGAATCATGGATTTTGAGGAAGAACAGTTGAGTGAAAAAGCTCAAGAACTACTTGACAAACGAAATGCCGCACGAGAAGCCCGCAATTGGGCAGACTCGGATCGACTGAGAGAAGAATTGCGAATGCTCGGCATCATTGTCCTCGATACACCCGAAGGAACGATCTGGAAAAAGGAATAACTTATCAAGATTCACGCCACCTTCACAACTCCGGCTTCTTCAGCCTTGGCTGAATTTTCTGCCACGAATAATTATTCAATCAGAAAAAAATGGCCAAGGTCAATAAATACTTTCTATGGGAGACATTGCTCAACGAAATCATAACTCCAATGATTCCACGTTAGATCATTAATTATTAATCCTAAACTGATAGCTGGGTAAGCATCTTTTATCATGTAACGGCATTAACTCCTCTCTAACGCCTGTTCAAATTATTCCAGTGATTTCATGTATATTTAAACAAACCCTTGGAAAAGTCCCAACATGAGACTTTTCAAATTAGAGGAATGGAAATTCGAAAATCGGGTATCGTGATTCGGACCCCACGACCAATACCCTTAATCCTTGAACCTGTGCCTCATCTTGACGTTTGGATTTTGGACTTGATTTGACATTTGAACTTTCTCGTTTGGCATTTTTACCTGTTACGCACCTCCTCCCAACACCGCGTAAAGCCGCACCTGGCTGACAAACTTTTCAAGGCGTAGCGCAATCAGTCCCTGCTGTGAGCTATACAGAGATCTTTGTGCGTCGAGGACGCTCAGGTAGCTGTCGATTCCCTTCATATACCGGGCATTCGAGAGGCGTAATGTCTCCGCTACTGCATCCACCAAGGATTGCTGAGCCGACACCCTTTGATCCACCGTGCCGCGCAGGGCAAGGATGTCGGCAACTTCCCTGAAGGCCCCCTGGATCACCCGCTCATATGATGTAAGGATGATTTTCTGCTGGGCCTTGCTGACCCGCAGTGCCGCCCAGGCCCGGGCGTCGAAAATCGGCATCGAGATCCGCGGCGCAAAGCTCCAGGTTGCCGAGCCGTCTTCGAACAAGCCGGACAGTTCTGCACTCGCCGTTCCGAAGGAGGTCGTCAGGGCGATGCGGGGAAACAACGCCGCCCGAGCCGCTCCGATAAAGGCGTACGCTCCCTTGAGCCGGTGTTCGGCCGCCATGATATCGGGCCGGTTCAGGAGCACCTCCGAGGACAGACCCGGAAATATTTCTTTAAGAGGAGCAACATCGGCCAGATTCTCGGGCAGCAGATCGTCAGGTACCGGAGTGCCGGCCAGCAGATTCAGGGCATTATGGTCCTGCGCCGTCAGTTGTATGAAGCGGGCAACGTCTGCACGGGCCGCATCCACCTGAGTTTGTGCTCGGCGCAGATCAAGTTCGGTGGCGAGGCCGACTTCGCAGCGCCGCTTGATCAATCCGTAGGCGGACTGCTGGGTCTCGAGAGTGGATTGGGCGAGTTTGAGGTTCCCACGATCCGCCGCGAAGGTCAGGTACGCCTCGGCAACCGATGATATGAGCGATATCTGCGCACCGCGTCGGCCCTGCTCCGTGGCCAGGTATTCCTGCAACGCCTGATCTTTCAGGCTGCGGATACGTCCGAAGAAATCGATTTCCCAGGAAGTGACACCCAGATTGACACTGTATTGCTCTTTCGTCATCGGCTTTCCGGTGCTTGAAAGATCGGCGGGCACCCGCTCCTTGCTCCCGCTGCCTGCTGCGTTAACCACGGGGAACAGTTCAGCCCGCTGAATACCGTACAGGGCTCGGGCCTTTTCAACATTGAGAGCCGCGAGGCGCAGATCGCGGTTATTGGTCACGGCAATCTCAATTACTTTCTGAAGGCGCTCGTCCGTGAATACTTCCTGCCATGCCACTTCCTGTGCCGCCGGTAGCTTATCGGCGGCCGTTATCTCATCGTAGGCGGCGCCGATGGGCCACGCGTCGGGAACAGGTGATGCCGGCCTCGTGTAGCTCGGGGCAAGCGTACATCCCCCGAGAAAAACAAGCATCACACCAAAAAGAAGAAACATGTACCTGTTCATAATCATTGATCCTCTGCCGTTTTTAACTCCGTTTTTCCCGCGGCTGCTCGCTTCAGCTTCCTGCCGAAGATCCTTTCAATGATCACGAAGAAGAGCGGCGAGAATATGATCACGAGGACCGTGGCAGTCACCATTCCTCCAAGCACTCCGGTGCCGATTGCGTTCATGGCGCCTGCTCCGGCTCCGGTGGTTATCGCCAGCGGCAGGACGCCGAAACCGAAGGCGAGTGAGGTCATGATGATCGGGCGGAAGCGCAGCTTCGCACCCTCCAGGGTGGCGTCGATGAGCCCCATCCCCGCTTCCATGCCGCCCTTTGCGAACTGGACGATCAGGATGGCGTTCTTGGTGGTCAGGCCGAGGGTGGTCAGGAGGCCGATCTGGAAATAGACATCGTTGGGGAACCCTCGCATGCTTGTGGCGATGACGCCGCCGATGACCCCGAGCGGCAGGACCAGCAGGATGGAGATGGGAATGGTCCAGCTCTCATAGAGCGCCGCCAGGCACAGGAAGATCACG
>JAFGQS010000043.1 GCA_016935565.1 Deltaproteobacteria bacterium | reverse complement strand
TTTATAACGTTCTTCCATACAATGTTGTAACAATGACGGCAGGTCGGTGCCCGACGCACAATACGTTACCGGACAGGCAATTCTATTCGGATCAAAAAAATCGATGTCATAACGTGATGTATGAAAACTGATGATGAAACCGGATTACGATTGGGTGTTTAATACCTTAACACTCTGTAAAAAAATTTAACTCATTCATTGGTCATTGTTTTATATTGACGCCGTCGGATGAACTCATTCGGGGACGGCTGACGATCATCGCTACTGTAATGGGAAAGTGGGTTTGAGTAAAGAATAAAATGAGTATAAGGTATGTGCTGTACAGGGATGGGGAGAATACTGAAGATTGTAACGATATGGTACAATTCCTAACGATTGTCCTTTGGTGACATTCCTAATTTCTTCAGTTGGTAATGGAGTCCGAGTCGGGTCAATCCCAGAATCTTCGCTGCTTCTGTTTTATTACCGCGACTGAGTTCAAGTGCTGTCTTGATGAGGATGGACTGGAAGTTTTGAGTCAGTTCTTCATAATTGGAACCGTCCATCATGTTTGTCAGCTCGGTAATCAGAACGGCTGAATCGTGTTGTGTCGGTTCCTTCCCTTTTATGATTTCCACGGGGAGATTTTCAGGCAGGATAACGTCACCGTCTTCGAGAATCATGATTCGTTCAATGGTATTCAATAGTTCACGAACATTACCGGGCCAGTCATAGCGGAGGAGCATATCCCGGGCGTTATCGGACACGCGTTTTATGGGCTTTCGAAATTCTCTGCTCTGATAGCTGATAAAATGTTCAACCAACGGCATGATGTCTTCTTTCCGCTCCTTCAATGAGGGCAGATAGATATTGATGACGTTGAGTCGATAATAAAGATCCTGACGAAAGATTTGTTTTTCAACGGCCTGTTTCAAGTTTCTGTTCGTCGCCGCTATAATCCGAATATCCACGTCCATATTGAGTGTTCCGCCGACCCGTCGAAAAACTTTATCTTCGATAACCTGGAGTAGCTTCGCCTGGAGCCCTGTCGACATTTCCCCGATCTCGTCTAAAAAGAGGGTTCCGCCATGGGCCAGTTCAACCAGACCCTTTTTCTGCTTCTTTGCGTCGGTAAAGGCCCCCGCCTCATGACCGAATAATTCGCTTTCCATGAGGGTCGGGGGAATTGACGCACAATTGATTTCAACAAAAGGCTGATATGCCCGGAGGCCGTTATAATGGAGGCATTTGGCAATGAGACTTTTTCCGGTGCCGCTGGCACCTTCGATAAGGATCGTTGATGCATCGCTGGTCGCCACTCTCGTCAGCGTCACCATAACCTTCTGAATGGCTTCGCTCTTTCCGATTATGTTGTGGTAGCCGTACTTTTCCTTGTTTTTGTAAATGATCTGCCGCATTTCCATGCGAAGCGAGCGTATTTCCATGGCCATTTTTATGATCGATGTCATTGCCCGGGCCTTTACCGGCTTGTGGATAAAATCAAAGGCTCCCAGGCTCATGGCGTAATGGGAGGAATCTAAATCGCCGTAAGCGGTCATGACGATCACAATGATATCGGGATTCGCATTTTTGATCCGCCGAAGCACGTCGAGTCCGTTCATGTCGGGAAGCCGCATATCCAACAGTATCAAATCGATATGACGGGACTCGACGATTTCCAGACAAGCGGCACCGTTGTGTGCCAGTTTCACGTGATATCCTTCATCGACCAATGCCTTTTTCAGGGTTTCTCTGATCAATTCATGATCGTCAACAACGAGAATGGTATGCATCTCTTACTCCATTGTGCCGGGTAATAATACCGTTACTTTCGTTCCCCCTGACGTGCCGTCTTCGATGAAAATACTCCCATGATGGGCCTCGACGATTTTGTGACAATTATAGAGGCCAAGACCCGTACCCTCCGGTCGGGTCGTAAAGAAGGGATCGAAGACTTTTTCTTTCATTTCCGGCGCGATTCCTTTGCCATTATCCTCTATCGTAATCTGTATCCCCCCGTTGCTCAGTGTGTAATATGCGCGATTCGGTGCTGATGTTGAAATTTTTAACACTCCTGTATTCTCCATGGATTGGATGGCATTTAAGGCGATATTAATGATGGTCTGTCGTACTTTGTCTTTATCCATATAAATCGATGAAAGAGAATCATCTAAGTTCAGGATCAAACCGATGTTCTCTCTCTGACAGATACCGGAAAGGAATTGGCAGGCTTCTTTGATAATGTCATTAACATTCCACGATTCCAAATTCATTTCCCTTGATCGTGCCAGATCAAGAAGATCACTGATGATATCGTCGATTCTTTCGATTTCTTCCATTGATTGCATCAACATTTCCCGCTGAGGATGATAGAGATCGATATTTTCAAGTGTTAATTCAATCGTTGCCCCGATTCCCATGAGTGGGTTGCGAATTTCATGAGAAACCCCCGCGGCCAATTGTCCGATGGAGGCCAGCTTAGCCATCCGCTGCACCTGTTCGCCGATGATTTTTTTTTCCGTCAGATCCCGGAAAAGAAAGAGCGTGCCCGTCTCGTTTCCGTCGATGTCCTTGAATGGCGAGGGGGTGACTTCCAGACAGCACCGGGAGCCGTCTTCTTTCCTGAAATCGTACTCCCGGCTCGATCGGAATGACGGATACAGGAGAATGTCCCGGAGGATCGAAAGCGTTTGATACCGGTCAACGGCATTATTCATATTCATGGTTAGGAGTTCTCCTTGTCTGACTGATAAAATGTCTTCTCCCGCTCGGTTGATAGAGATAATTCTGCCGTCACTATCGATGGTTAAGATACCGTTCGGTGAACTTTCGAGGATGCTTTCATTTAAATTTCTCTCACTCATCAACTGTTTTGAGAATTGGCTGTTTTCGATAATAATGCTTGCCTGATTGGCGAAGATCGTAAAAGCCTCTATCTCTTCTTCCGAAATGGTGAGGTCAACCATGGGTCGGTTTACTCCCATGCAGCCGATGATCTTTCCCTTGACCGTGAGCGGTGCATACACGACACGCCCCCTGTTCAGGCGCTGGGTTATTGTCCGGTCGATTTCGGTTAATCCGGGGTCATTGAACGTGTCTTCGAAGTACATGACCCGACCCGATTTGACGACTTTCGTTTCCATACAGTCATGTTTATCCATGTGGAATGGTTTGTTATAGGCCCAGTACTCTCCTTTGTCACCGAATCCCGTAATCATTCGACATTCCAGGAGGGCTTTTTCTTCATTAAGCAGAAATAGACACGCTGCGGAGAAACCGAGATCTTTTTTTGCAGTGATAAGAATAGAATACAGAATTTCATCCAGATCGATCCGTTGAGTGAGAAGGGTGGAAATCCTGAATATGGATGTGATGACCTTGTTTTTTGTTTCTACTTCTCTTCGCTGAGGGTCTGCCATGAAAAATCTCACTTTGCTGTGACGATACAAAAATACTGCTGCAAATTACATTCCATCTCAGTATATTTTTCAAGTGAAATTTTTCGTATTCTTTTTTCCGGTACTGTGAGAAGGGAAATGTGTGTGATCAGGAGCTGTTCATTTTCACAGGGATTTGTTCGTATAACATTTTGTGATTACTGCTCAAATGAATACTTTCTCGGGTAATGCCCCTGGCTGTTATCACATGTGTTCGCTGAGATATCGTTTCAGGACATATATCCCATCCGGGGTATATGGCTCATGGTCGGCCGACGTGAGAATCTTGTCGACCCGGCGGAATTCCCCGCTTTCGATTTCTTCCTCCTGAAGTACCATGGCACCGTCATGAACGCAGGAATAGGCCCTCCCCCAGACATGGCTTCCGCCATCTTCAAAATAGAAATCAAAGAGGTTCTTCAGGGATACGTCCGTGATGCCCAGTTCCTCTTCAATTTCCCTGTCGGCGGATTCCTCGTAAGATTCTCCGGCAAGGACGACACCACCTACGGCCACATCATAGTAACCCGGGTAAATGTCTTTTGTGAGAGTCCGCTTTTGAACAAAGAGATCTCCCTTTGAATTAAAGACGAGAATGTACGTCGCTCTATGCAGCAGACCCCGGTTCCTCATGACCGACCGGTATTCCGTGCCGACAACATTATTGTTTCCGTCAACAATCACAATACGTTCGTCGTTGTTTTGCATATAAAATCTCTTTACTGCACAGAGGGAAAACCCGGATCATGATTCGGACAGCTCAGTCACAGAGTGCAACCGCTTCGATTTCGAGGGCAACGTCTCTCGGGATGCGACTGACCTCGACACAGGCCCGTGCCGGTCGGGATTCTTGAAAGTATTCATCATAAATTGCATTCAATGCCGCGAAATTATCCATGTCGGTGAGGAAAATGGTTACCTTCACCACTCGATCCAGGCCTGATCCTCCCGCTTCCAGGATGGCCGTGATCGTATTGAGCACCGTCCGTACCTGAAGTTCAAAGGACTCCGTTACCAGTTCGCCGGTTCCGGGATCAATCGGTATTTGCCCTGAGATATAGAGCCAGCCATCTGCTTTAACCGCCTGGGAGTAGGGACCAACCGGTTGGGGAGCTTGATCGGTTGTAATAATGCTTCTCTTCATGGATTCCTCTCCTTTTTCCTGGATTTCTATTGAAAGTACTTAACAAGAAAAGGAGAGGACGGTCAATAACAATTTGAAATGTTTTGTAATAGACGTATGATGTCAATTCCAAACGGTGAAATCTTTCGAGACCGCTTTTTTATGTTTCTCCATCATTCAGGAGAAATAAAAATCTTGCAACAGATCGGTGCCTTTGTTAAACGCTAAAATAGAGGATAGTAAAAATACCGTCTATTGATGACGGAAAATGAAATAATTCGGAGCAGTAACTGCCGGCTATGCAAGAGATACTTACCGTTACGGAATTAACAACAACTATTAAATCTCTCCTGGAATCTGCATTCGGATTTCTCTGGGTTACGGGGGAGATCTCAAATCTCAGACAACCGAGATCCGGTCACGTTTACTGTACTCTCAAGGCTGAAAACAGCCAGATCAGGGCCGTTGTTTTTCGACAGACCCTGCGAACCATAGGATTTGATCTCGAGGATGGGATGAATATTGTGTGCCGCGGGAGATTAAGCGTCTACCAGCAGCGGGGAGAATATCAGCTCATTATAGATGCGGCGGAACCACGGGGGCTCGGTGCCCTGCAAATGGCCTTCGAACAGCTTAAAAAACGCCTGGAAGAAGAGGGACTCTTTGATCCGTCTCGAAAACGGAACATTCCTTTTCTCCCGCGCCGGATCGGTATCGTCACGTCCTCTACGGGAGCGGCTATCAGAGATATTCTCCATATTACAAAGAGGAGATATCCTTCTATTGATATTCTCATTGCACCGGTCAGGGTTCAGGGGGTGGAGGCTCCACCGGAAATCTGCGGAGCCATAGCGACGCTGAATACCATAGAAGACGTGGATGTGATAATCGTAACGAGAGGGGGAGGATCCCTCGAAGACCTCTTTCCCTTTAATAATGAACGGGTAGCACGGGCCATTTTTGAATCGAAAATTCCCGTTATATCCGCCGTCGGTCATGAAATAGATTTTACCATTGCCGATTTTGTTGCCGATCTCAGGGCTCCCACTCCATCTGCTGCTGCGGAGTTGGTTGTTCCGATAAAGAAAGAACTTGTTGATACCATTCGGAGCCTGCGTCTCAGGATGATAAACAGTAATCAAAGGATGACACATCGCCGGACAGAGCGGTTATCCTCTTATTATGAACGGGTAAAGGATCCGAGACGGCGAATCGAAGATCTGCAAATGAACATCGATGATCTATCGGAACGGCTTGTGACCGGACTCCGATACGGATTCGATGTCAGGGAACGGCAGCTTACAAATTATGAGGGATTGCTGAAGCTCATGAATCCCTTAACACGGATTCATAATGATGTCCTGAAACTTGATACTATGAAAAAAGGTGTTGTTGTAGGGTTTCAACAGGGTATGTCCGGTCTGAAACAGAGACTGCAGAAAGATATGGCTCTGTTGGATATATTAAGTCCTCTAGCTGTGCTTGAAAGGGGATATGGTATTGTCAGAAAATTGCCTGACGGTACCATTTTTAAGAGCATCAAAGCTGTTGAAGTTGGAGACAACGTAAACGTGACAGTTTCATCGGGGAGTTTTAATGCACAGGTAACAGAGATCGTGCGGGAGTAAAACAATGGACGACATGAAATTTGAAGAAGCGCTGGCACGATTAGAAGAGATCGTGAAGAAGATGGAAAACGGTGACCTTACCCTGGAAGAATCCCTTGATGCATTCGAAGAGGGAATCAAACTTTCTCGTCTTTGTGCGAAAAAACTGAACGAGGCTGAGCGGAGAGTGGAGATTCTCCTGAAGGATGAGGATGAAAATGTTGAAATCAAACCGTTTGCCGGAGACACTGAAAATGGGTAGTGAAGCACTGTTGTCGATAGGGACATATTTAAAGGAAGGGAAAAGGATCGTTGATGAAGCTCTTGAACGATACCTGCCGGGTCGGGAAAATTTTCCGCCGACCATTTTTGAATCCGCTCGATACAGTGTGTTTGCCGGTGGGAAAAGATTGCGACCGATTTTATGTATGGCCTCTGCAGTGGCAGTCGGTGGTGTGGGAAGAACGGTCCTTCCGGTGGCTTGTGCCATTGAAATGATTCACACTTACTCGCTGATCCATGACGACCTGCCTTCTATGGATGATGACGATTACAGAAGGGGTAAGTTGACGAATCACAAAGTGTTCGGAGAAGGAATTGCGATTCTTGCCGGAGATGCCCTTTTAACGGAAGCCTTTCACCTGATGTCAGCATGGGATCATATGAAAGATGTACCTGCGGAAAGGCTTGTTACCGTGATCAATGAAGTATCAGAAGCGGCGGGATTCTTCGGCATGGTCGGAGGACAGGTAACAGATCTGGAATCGGAAGGAAAAGTCGTTGACAAAGAGACATTGCACTACATTCATGTTCACAAGACGGAAGTGATGATCACCGTCTCCATCCGGGCTGGTGCCATTCTCTCAGGTGCCCGGGAGGAGGAGCTCAACGCCCTTACCGAATACGGGAAAAAAATAGGGCTTGCCTTCCAGATTGCCGATGATATCCTCGATATCGAAAGCAGCAGAGACGTATTAGGGAAAGATACGGGGAGCGATGAAGAACGCAAAAAGGTTACCTATCCTGCCCTTATGGGACTTGAGCCATCGAGGAAGAAGGCATTCGAGCTTGTACAGGGAGCCCTTGCAGATATTCAATATTTTGATGAAAAAGCTGATCCATTAAGAAGCATTGCAAAATTCATAGTGGAGAGAAAATCTTGAGAGTCGACGTAAGCATGGTCGACAAACGGAGTATAACGATTATGGATAACAATAAGGGTGATAGTATATTAGACACGATAGATTATCCCGAAGACATACGGAATCTAACGATTGGCCAGTTGAATATACTCGCGGGAGAAATCAGGCAGACAATAATAGAAACCACGTCAAAGAACGGAGGGCATCTTGCTCCTTCACTCGGTGCGGTGGAACTTACGCTGGCATTACACTATGTATTCGACACGCCGAATGACAGGATCGTCTGGGATGTGGGACATCAGACATACGCTCATAAAATAATAACGGGAAGAAAAGACCGATTCCACACACTCAGAAAGAAAGGAGGCATGAGCGGATTTCCGAAGAGAGAAGAAAGTATGTATGATGTTTTTGATGTGGGCCACAGCAGCACATCGATCTCGGCAGCTTCCGGAATAGTAGAAGCCAAGTGCCTGAAAAATGAATCCTGCAAAGTCATAGCGGTCATTGGAGACGGATCGATGACGGCAGGTCTTGCCTTCGAGGGACTGAACTGGGCTGGAGACCGGGAAAAGGATATCATTATCGTTTTAAATGATAACGAAATGTCCATTTCTCCGAATGTGGGTGCCATGTCATCATATCTGAACCGGATTATGACGGGCCAGCATGTGACAAAATTGAAGACGGCAGTTCAGAGTTTTATGAAGAATATTCCGGGAATCGGCGAACAGATGGTAAAGTTTACTCGACAGGCGGAAGAATCTCTGAAGGCGTTTATTGTTCCGGGAGCACTGTTTGAAGAAATGGGCTTCCAGTATGTCGGCCCTTTAGCAGGGCACAGACTTGACTATCTAATCAAGAATTTCCAAAACGTTAAAGAGTTACATAAGCCGGTCGTGGTTCATGTTATTACTAAGAAGGGTAAAGGGTACAAATTTGCCGAGGAAGAACCGGCCAAATTTCACGGTCTCGGTCCGTTCGATATCGACACGGGAATTCCGCATGTCAAGAAGAACGCGAAACCTTCATATACAAAGATCTTCGGCGAAACAATCGTTAAGTTAGCCAGAGAAAATGAACAAATTGTAGCCATTACGGCTGCTATGCCCAATGGCACAGGCCTTGATCGGTTTGCGGAAGAGCTTCCCGAACGTGTCTACGATGTCGGCATCGCCGAACAGCATGGTGTTACATTGGCGGCAGGACTCGCCTCAGAAGGGATTATACCCGTTGTGGCAATTTATTCGACATTTCTCCAGCGGGCATATGATCAGGTTCTTCATGATGTGTGTTTGCAAAAACTTCCCGTTGTTTTTGCCTTGGATCGGGGGGGAATCGTCGGGGATGATGGACCGACACATCACGGTCTGTTCGATTTTTCCTATCTCAGGTCGATTCCCAATATTATTGTTATGGCCTGCAAAGACGAGAACGAGCTTCAGCGAATGCTCAAAACAGCTGTGGACTGCGGAGGTCCTGCCTCTGTTCGCTATCCCCGGGGTGAGGGAATCGGTGTTTCGATTGATTCGGTACCCACCGCTCTTGAAATCGGAAAGGGAGAAATCATCCGTGAAGGAGGCGATCTTGCGATCATCGCTATCGGTTCTACCGTATATCCATCATTAGCTGCGGCTGAGACATTGCAACAGGAAGGAATCAGTGCAACAGTGATAAACAGCCGTTTCGTCAAGCCCCTTGATCGCACCCTGTTGTGTGGTACCGCATCGTCGCTGAAGAAGGTTCTCATTGTTGAAGAAAACGTTCTCATGGGAGGCTTCGGAAGTGCAGTCCTCGAGTTGTTTGAGGAGATGGAGCTTTCCGACATGACGGTAAAAAGACTCGGCATTAACGATGAATTTGTTGAGCATGCAACGCAGGCCGAATTGAGACGGAAGTACGGCATTGATGAAGATGGAATTGCTGAAGCTGCCAGGAAATTGATGGAGAGATACCGTGACGTTTCGGGTTCCGAGTTTTGAGTCCTGTGCGATCATTTCTACGATGAAAAACGTGTCGAGGAACTGCAAACCAGAGGAATATTCTGAATGAAAGCAATGGTGTGATGTGTCAATAACTCGAGACCCGAAATGCTGATATGAACACAAAATCATCAAAGACCAGATTGGACAAACTCCTCGTTGAAAGGGAAATTTGCCCAACCCGCGAAAGAGCACGGGCACTTATTATGTCCGGGGCCGTTATTGTCGAGGGAAGCAGGGTGGACAAAGCAGGTACGCTGGTTGCCGGGGATGCGAACATAACGATAAGGGGCAGGGATAATCCCTATGTCAGCAGAGGAGGCTTAAAACTCAAAGGTGCCCTAGAAACGTTTGATATAACGGTCCGAGGTCTTGTCGCTCTCGATGTGGGTGTTTCAACCGGTGGTTTTACCGACTGCCTCCTTCAGGAAGGGGCAAAAAAAGTATTTGCCATAGATGTGGGATATGGACAACTCGCCTGGAAGTTGCGGCAGGATATGAGGGTTACTCTCTTTGAAAGGACTAATATTCGATATTTTTCCGGCGAGGGAATTGATGACACAATAGATATAGTCACAATCGATGTATCCTTTATTTCCCTGAGACTGGTTATACCGGCAGTGCTGAGCTTGATCAGGGAACGTGCGATTATCCTTGCACTTGTCAAGCCCCAGTTTGAGGCGGGAAAAGGTGAAGTGGGGAAAAAGGGGGTTATCAGAGATCCGGAAATACACAAAAGGGTTGTTGATGAGATTGCTGGATTCGCCCGTGAGTTCGGTTGTGAGGTAATGGGGGTATGTGAATCCCCCATTACGGGCCCTGCGGGAAACAAAGAATTTTTCATCTATGCGAGAAAGTAGGATTCAAGTTTAAAGTTTCCGGTGCAGAATTGAGATCGAAGCTGCATAACACAATATCATAACAATGTAGGTACCATGTGAGAACCGCACATTTCCTGGATATTGTTGAACGTGGGATTTGAAACCTGAAACGTGAAACATAAACGGATAAAATTATGGGAATAAAATTAGCTCAAACAGCCGGGTTCTGTATGGGTGTGAGACGGGCGGTCGATATTGTCCTGGATATTGCCGAAAATAAGGGTAATGAAAAGGTATACACCTACGGACCGCTCATTCATAATCCTCAGACCATCGAACTTCTCCAGAAAAGGGGCGTTGTTCCCATTGACAATATTGATGATATTAAAGACGGGGCGATCATTATACGGGCTCACGGAATACCACTAGACGAAAGGCAAAAGCTCAAGGAAAGAGGGATAAAGATTATCGATGCGACCTGTCCCAAGGTGGCACGTGTTCAGTCTATCATCAAAAAGCATGCATCACTGGGGTATACGGTTTTGATTGCCGGTGATAAGGATCATCCCGAAGTTATCGGCTTGCTCGGGTATTCTTCGGGAAAGGGAATCGTCATTAGCAATAAGGATAACATTGATTTTCTTCCCGAGTGCAATAAAGTGTGCATTGTTGCTCAAACCACGCAATGTGCCGTCGAGTATGAGGGGTTAATCAGGAGAATAAAAACACGGTTTCCCTCAATTCTGGTCTTTAACACGATCTGTGATTCGACCGAAAGAAGGCAGGAAGAAATTAAAAATCTGGCTACCGAAATGGATGCAATGATTGTCGTTGGCGGAAAAAACAGTGCCAATACAAAGAGATTGGCCCAGATTTCCCTTGAAAGCAAAATACCCACATTTCATATCGAAACGGCAGACGATCTCAAAGAGATATCAATCAACGGATATAGTAACATCGGTGTCTCTGCCGGTGCGTCAACTCCGAATTGGATTATCGACGGTGTGATCGACTACTTGACCCAGTATCGGGAAGATCGTGGCGGGAAGACGGTTAAACAATTGTTTAAGTTCTGGATGTTCACTGTCAAAACAGATATTTATTCTTCCCTTGGTGCAGGATGCCTATCCCTGGTCGGGACCTATATGCAGAACCTCAAAGTGAATATTGTGAATATTCTTATTGCTTCGTTTTATGTTTATGCTATGCATGTTATTAACAGGCTTCAGGATAGGAGCTTTGGTAGAATAAAAGGTGGCTTTCGTGAGGAATCATATATTCGATATAAGAATGTATATTTCACAATTGGTTTTATCTCACTCGTGTTGGCCCTTATTCTTTCTCTTGTAGGGGGGGTCGCTTCATTTGCTTTGCTTTTTTTCATTTCTCTGCTTGGTTTGCTCTATAATATCAAGATGTTTCCCAAAACGTGGAGCCTCTCAAAAATGGGTGATATCCCGGGGTCCAAGACCCTTTTCATTGCCGCAGCGTGGTCTATTGTCACAGTTGTCATTCCGCAGATGGAGGTGAGTTTGACACTGACTCCGGGCATGATTGTAGCGGTTTTATTCGTATTTACGGTTGTTTTCGTTAAATCTGCCCTGTCTGACATGATCGATATTCAGAGTGATAGACTCGTGGGACGGGAGACGATTCCGGTGGTGATCGGTGAGGATAATACAAAAAATCTCTTGAAGGGAGTATCACTGTTTATGAGCGTGGTACTCATTGCCGCATATCTGGCAGGATACGTTCCGTCATTGAGCATAGTCCTGCTGGCGTGCATTTTTTATGTATGGATTTGTATAAAACTTTGTGATATGAGAACACAATTTTCCAGCGTCATCCTGGAAGGCCTGCTGGAAACGAACTTTATCATTGCCGGTTTTTGTACCTTCGTGTGGGTAATTATCATGAGAACTGCTGACTGACCTATGAAAGGGAGGACATCTATGAGTAAAAGATCAGCCGTAATGGTTTTTTGTTTTTTTCTCTCGATGGTACTGGTGGCCTGTGGCGGTCTTCGTTATGCAAAAGTTGCTCCGGGTGCGAAGGAATTTCACCCCACTACCATCGGTATTCTCCCCGTTGATGTGGGAACCTATGGTGAGGCAAGGGATGTTGTTGACAAGATCGTAACCGATATTCTTGTTAAAAAAGGATGGTTTTCGAATGTTATATCCCCGGAGCATATAAAGAATCAGATGGTATCTGACAAGGACCTTTCAAGAATTGTGATTGACTATCTGACAAAACTTGCAAAATTAGACTTTTCTGATCCCGATCTGAGTAGAACACTGGGAGAGCGGTATGCCATTGAGGCATTTCTTCTTGTGAATGTGAATTTTTGGGATTACACGATGGAAGGCAAAGATAAGGTAGCAAAGGTCGACTTCGCCATGAAACTTGTAAATGCACGGAGCGGAACGATCATGTGGGAAGCCAGGCATCACGAGGTTCGGGATTATTGGCTTATCAAACCGGATCTTGCCGATGTGGCCGAAGATGTGGCAAATATGATGATAAATAATATGCCCCATTGACAGCATATATATCGTGGTTATGTTAAATTGGTCATTCGGATGATACGGATGGCTGGATAAAGAGAGAACAGGAGTAATGATGAAAGAAAAAGTGGCAGAATTTCTCAATAATGTCAGGCCCAAGTTACAGGCCGATGGCGGTGATGTTGAACTTATTGATATAAGTGATGATGGTATTGTAAAAGTGAGGCTACTCGGTGCATGTGGTGGATGTCCCATGGCACAGATGACCTTAAAAATGGGCATAGAAAGATATTTGAAGGAAAACATTCCTGAAGTTCAGGAAGTTGTTGCAGTTTAGAAGTTTCTTTTGGTAAGAACTCTTTCTGTTTTTTTGGAATATGTATGAGGAGGAGATAAAACATGGCTTATGTCATAACAGATGAATGTATCGCGTGTGGAGCCTGTGAAGGTGAGTGCCCGGTAGAGGCAATCAGCGAGGGGGATGATAAATACATAATAGATCCTGATACTTGTACCGACTGTGGTGCATGTGCCGATATTTGTCCTGTCGAGGCTATAGAACCTGGTGAGGAAAGCGACTAGGGGGGCAAGGTCACTTTATAGTATTGATAGATAAGTTTGCAGCCTACCGTCCTGCTCAGTAGAGGAGTTCTCTATTTTTGCAATGCATGAAAAGCCATTCCTGTAGGTATTTATGGGGTTATTTATTACTTTTGAAGGATCTGAAGGGTCCGGAAAGACTACCCAGATAAAGAAAGCAGGAGAGTATCTGAAGAGGAAAAACATTTCCTTCTTAATAACTGAAGAACCGGGTGGTACTCGGCTTGGCAATGAGCTGAGAAAAATTCTCCTTAATAAATCATCTTTACACATCAATGGAAAATCTGAACTGCTCCTCTTTGCTGCTGCCAGGGCTCAGCATGTAGAGGAGATTATACGACCGACCTTGGAAGATGGTAAAGTGGTTCTCTGTGACCGTTATTCAGATGCGACCATTGCATATCAGAGTTTCGGAAGAGGGTTAGACATAGATGACGTTCGCTGGATAAATAATTTTGCAACCAGGTTTCTCACCCCCGACTTGACTCTTTTGTTTGACATACCCGTCGACATAGGACTTAAAAGAGCAATGAAACGAATATCCCGTATTGTAGATTTACCCGTGGAAGATCGATTTGAAAGTGAGGAAATCGAGTTCCATAAGCGGGTCAGGGAAGGTTACCACGCACTGATCAAAAGTGATCCTGAAAGGTTTCGTACGATAGACGCATCCCGGGGAATTGATGACATACACCGTGACGTATGCCGTTATCTGGACAGCATAATAGGCACATGAAGAGATGTCTTTTACAAATGTTTATGGTCAGGAAAAACAAATCGAACTAATGAAACGTTCCATAGAAAAGGAACGTGTTTCTCATGCGTATCTCTTTTATGGTATGCAGGGTATCGGTAAAAGAACGTCTGCGATGGCATTTGCCAAGGCTCTGAACTGTAAGAAGGAAAAGAACGATTCATGCGATTCATGCGCCACATGTATAAAGATAGATCGCGGTGTTCATCCCGATGTGATTACGATAGAACCGGAAGGTCTCATCATAAAGATTAAGAATATACGAGAGGTTCAGAATCAGATCAAATTCAGGCCGTTTGAGGGTAAGAAGCGTGTATTCATCATAGTTGATGCTGAGAAAATGAACAGCCCTTCCGCCAATGCCCTTCTGAAGACACTTGAAGAACCAAATCCGTCCAACACCTTGATATTAGTAACGTCACGACCCTATCAGCTTCCGGAAACAATCATTTCCCGGTGCCAAAAAATACGATTCGATCCGATCCGTAAGGATGCCATAGAATCTTTTTTAGAAAAAGAAGCGTTCCTGGATCGGAAATCGGCCAGTATTCTTGCCTCATCATCACGGGGCAGTATAGGAAGAGCTCTGGAAATGATGGAACAATCATATATAACGTTTAAGAGTGAGATGATAGATAAAGTTATCAACTGGGATAAGGCACACGATCCTCTCTCGTGCTTTTCCTTTATCGACGATTTCGGGGATGGGAGACAAGTCATTGCGGAAAGACTGGATATACTGCGGGATTGGTATAGAGATATATTGATTTACAAAGAAACGGGAGACCCCGAGTATTTAATAAATCAGGATATCATGGATAGTACAAAAGACTTATCTGAAAAACTTTCGGGCGAAGATATTTTAAACCGTATACAGGCAATCAATCGGGCATACAGGGCTATTGAACAAAACGCTAATAAACAGTTGACTTTAGAGTTGATGATGTTTAAGCTTCTACCAATCTGAAGAACCGGGAGTCAAAGGTTTTGCCTTTACAGAAATGAGAGACCTTGTATCATGGCGCAGGAAATAAGTGCTGAGAGAAACATCGTTGGTGTACAATTTAAAAATAGGGGAAAAGAATATTCTTTCGATGCAACCAACATACCTCTGAAAAAGGATGATAAGGTTATCGTCGACACTGAAAATGGCTTGGCAATTGGATCAATTGTGACGGATGTGAGACACTTGCAACAACATGAACTGCCGTGTAATCTAAAGAAAGTGGTACGGAAGGCAACCGATGACGATCGGAAGATTGATGCGGAAAACAGAGAGATTGAAAACGATGCCTATATGTTTTGTGAGAAGAAAATAAAAGAGAGAGACCTTCCCATGAAGTTGATTGATGTGGAGAGTCTTTTCGATAAAAGCAAGATAATATTTTATTTTACGGCGGACAGCAGAGTAGATTTCAGGGAACTCGTAAAAGATCTTGTTCAGCAATTCAAAACGCGAATTGAGTTGCGACAGATCTGGGTGAGAAGTGAAGCTCGAATATTGGGAGGAATCGGAGTTTGTGGAAGAGAGCTGTGCTGTGTGAGTTTTCTCAACAATTTTGAACCGGTTTCAATCAAGATGGCCAAAGAACAGAATATGTTGCTCAATCCGGAGAAAATATCGGGTCGTTGCGGACGGCTTATGTGTTGCCTTGCCTTTGAATACCCACACTATATAGACGCAAAAAACAGGTTGCCGAAGTGTGGGATGTCTATTCATACTTCCGGGGGACGGGGAAAGGTGATCAGACTGAACCTTTTAGAAGAAACGGTCGTGGTAATGCTGCCCGATGGACGAGAAGTGGAAATGTCTGCCGAGGAAGTTATGGAGAGAAATTCAATAAGTTTATAAGAGTACAAAAGCTTCCATAGAGTATAGCAGTTTGTATGGTTAAAAAACATATGGAGAGAGATGTTATGGAAAAGGCCTTTTATGTGACGACCCCGATCTATTATGTTAACGCATCACCCCATATCGGTCACGCATATACAACTATCGTGGCCGATGTTATGGCCCGATTCTATCGCAGGGATGGATATAAAACATATTTTCTGACCGGTACGGATGAACATGGTGATAAAGTAGCCGAATCTGCGGCCGAGAAGGGTCAGACTCCGAAAGAATATGCAGACCGAATCAGTGCTCAATTCAGGGAACTGTGGCCAAACCTTTCTATAACAAATGACTATTTTATCAGAACGACGGACCAGAATCATATCGAGGTCGTTCAGTCTATCCTGCAGAAGGTGTATGACTCGGGAGACATTTATTTCGGAGAATATGAAGGATATTATTGTGTTGGATGCGAGCGGTTTTACCGGGACGCTGAACTGGAAGATGGCAAATGTCCTGATCATCAGACGGTCCCCGAGTACCGGAAAGAGAGCAATTACTTCTTTAAAATGAGCAAATATCAGGACTGGCTCATCCGGTATATACACGACAACCCTGATTATATCAGACCTGAGCGATATAAGAATGAGGTACTGGCTTTTTTAAGAGAGCCCCTCGAAGATCTCTGTATTTCCAGGCCGAAAACACGGCTGACCTGGGGAATAACCCTTCCATTTGACGATAAGTATGTGACATATGTCTGGTTTGATGCTCTTATCAACTACCTCACCGGAGTCGGTTATCCTGACAAGGAAACATATAAGACATTCTGGCCCGTGTGTGAACATTTGATTGCAAAGGACATTCTTAAACCCCACGGAATCTACTGGCCAACTATGTTAAAAGGGGCGGGAATAGAGCCATTCAGTCATTTGAATGTTCACGGTTACTGGAATATTGAAGCAAGTAAGATGTCAAAGAGCAGGGGTACCGTTATCAGGCCGCTGGATTTGAAGGATAAATATGGCCTGGATGCGTTTCGGTATTTTCTGCTACGTGAGATGGTCTTTGGTCTTGATTCGAATTTCAGTGAAGAGAATTTTGTCCAAAGGACAAACTCGGACTTGGCTAATGATCTCGGTAATCTCTTCAGCCGGGCGCTCATGATGGCTGTTAAATATTGCGATGGTAAAGTTCCCGAACCGGGTATTGAAACGGAAGAGGACACGGGACTTATTGAAAGGGCTGAATCTCTTCTTCCCGAGGTGGAAAGTTCATTTCGTGCGTTAGCCTTCCATAAGACACTGCTTTCCATATGGGATTTTATCAGCATGACAAATAAATATATTGTGGAAAAGGAACCCTGGTTGCTGGCAAAGGATCCTGCCGCAAAAGAGAGATTGAATACGGTCATCTTCAATGTCCTTGAGGCTCTGCGTATCATTGCTGTTCTCGTGTATCCTTTCATGCCCGATAGCGCGGAGAAGATGTTACACCGGCTCGGGATTGAAGATACGGAATCCCAGACATTTCGTACTATCACACAATGGGGTGGACTCAACCCCGGTAATTCGATAACACGAGGGGAGGCACTCTTTCCCCGGATCAAATACGAGAAGGAAGAGAAACCCGAAGTGAAAAAGCTGACGGATGTAAAAAGCGAAATATCATTCAACGAGTTTGAAAAGGTCGATGTAAGAGTGGCCGAAATTATTGCAGCTGAGGCTGTTCCGAAATCCAATAAATTGCTGAAGATGAAAATAAATGTGGGAGAAGAGAGGACCATTGTTGCCGGTATGGCAAAAGATTATAAACCTGATGATCTCATCGGGAAGAAGATCGCTGTTGTGGTTAACTTAAAACCGACAAAATTAATGGGTGTGGAATCTCATGGTATGCTCCTGGCAACGGATACGGAGAAAGGTCTTACCCTCGTAACATTTGATAATGATGCAAAAGTGGGAGCGAAGATACGGTGATCTCTCATTCCCACTCGCTGTACCTCGGAAAATTTGTTTAATGATATACAGACAAGGTTAATCAGTTAATCATAACAGTGATTGCGGTACCTCCAGGGGAACATCCACGGGTTTTACATGTTTTTCTACGATACCTGTCGTATTTCCTACGTTGAGCTGATCAAAAAGGAATGAAAACTGGTTTTCCAGTTCCTTCCCTATCGATTCTAACACGGGGATCGGCAGTTTCCACATATCTTTCTTAAAGGGGCCGAATCCCTTCTTTCTTGTTTTATAAATGAACTGCTCTTCCGTATCCTTTTCCTTCTTTTCTCCTCGAAGCTCTGTGTTGATGTATTTGTAAACTTTGTCTTTCAGTTCATCGGGGAAACTGTGACTATCATAAATGATGTTCTGGAATCCCGTTGCCAGATGGATTTCAGCCGTCTCGGTTTTGGGAAATTTATTGAATGCTTCACTCGGAAGCGTTGATGCCCCGTGCTGAACGGCGCCTGAGAGACCGTATTCTGACCGTGCTACTTTGGATATACTTTCCAAGGTGTCGAAATCGATCTTTACCTTTGCGATCGAGCCGTCCGGTAGCGGAACACCGCCGTGGGTGGTTCCGGTCTGTATGCTGATCTTGCTGATACCCTTCAAGCCCTCTCCTTTTTTCTTGAGTTCTTTCAGATAATTGTCCATAAAGATTTTGAATTCTTCAACCGTTGTATTTTTTCCGCCTACTTCACCAATTTCTCCTCCGACAGATACGGTGATTCCCTTCGGTTCGATACTTCGGATAAGAACAGTCAGATCGGCATTAATGAGATAGTTGTTTGCCTGCTGTTCTTTAATCGTCGGCTTGCTCAGATCAACAACGGTTGATGGATCGATATCGATATTATAGAATCCGCCTGCTATTGCCTCCCGGATTAACTCCTTGACGGTGTTGACTTCACCTTCGGGATCCTGGGCAAATTTTTTGGCATTGATCTGGAAATGATCTCCCTGTAAAAACAGGGGGCCTTCAAAACCTGTTTTTATAGCTGCTGCAGTGACCGCGGCGGTATATTCGTTCGGTCTCTGTTCGGTGTAACCGATTTCCGAACGGGCAATTTCAAATATGAGAGCCCCCACGTTGTCCTTCACAGCGGATCGAAAAACTGCCTGGGCGCTGTAATATGTAATTCCTCTCAAATTAATAGCCGGAACGGTAAATCCGACCACCTCTTTCCTTCCCATCGCCTCATAGAGCGCCTGGATCGATGATGATATGATCCCAAGTGAAACACCAGCCCGTCGTATCAACCAGCGGGCCGCCTCTTTCGTGTCAGAATCGCTGCAGAATACGGCCGTATAAATGAGATCGTCAATGAGCGTATTTCGTAGTTTCGACTCATTCAGTACCTTGACAAAATAATCATCAATTTCTAAAATGCCTTCAATCCCTCTTTTCAGCTGGTCCCTATCCTGAAAAATCATTTCCCCCCTCCTTTTAATAGTAAGATACGTGATAAAAAAGAGGTAACCTACCGGCCTTTTGTTAAAAATTCCCGAGCCTTTTCGACCTCATAACGACTGCCGATATAGATCGGACTGCGTTGATCGAGAGATTCCGGTTTTATTTTTAAGATATCTTTTTTTCCGTCGGTTGCCATACCACCAGCCTGTTTTATGAGAAATGCCATTGGCTTGAGTTCAAAAATGAGTCTCAGTTTTCCCACTGCACTTTCTTTCAAGGCCGGATACATAAAGATGCCCCCTCGCTTGATCAAAATCTGATTGATATCGGGAACAAAGCCTCCGCTGTATCGCAGTTTATATCCCTCATCTTCCAGGAACTCCACATACTTACGATGTTCAGGCAGCCAGTCTTTTCGCAGTCCACCAAGGCTGTATATGGAGCCTTTTTCCGATAAGGTAATATCTTCTTCGGAAAGGACGTATTCCCCTTCTCTGTTCAAGACGAATTCATGGGTACCTTTACCTGCCGAATAAACCAGTGTAATAAGAGGTCCATAGGTAATATACATTGCCGCTACAATGTCATTTTCACCGATATCGCAGAGAGGTCCCTTATAGATGCCGATAATCGTTCCGATAGCCAGATTGGTATCGACAAGAGATGAACCGTCAAGAGGGTCCGCGGTTATTGAATATTGCTCGTCTCCTCTACCGATTTGCACGATGTCCGGTAGCTCTTCCGATGCGTATTCTCTTACAAAGCCGGAAAATTTAAGCTGGTTCCTGAGTATATCGTCGGAACTTCTGTCAAGGGCGAGTTGTTCTTCGCCGTAAATATTTTCGAAACCGGCCAATTTTCGGTTTGATTCATGGATCTTCGCTGAAATATATTTACCTGTAACTCCGATTTGCCAGATCAATCGGCGAAGTTCCATTTCAATACCGGCCATCCACATGTGTCGTCTTAGATCAACAAAGAGTTTTGTGGCATCCGATATGTTTTCCATGATAACCCCCGCTATTCTTTAATCCACAGATTTCGCAGATTACACGGATTATTCTAATCACTTGAAGTGCGATGCGAAATCTGTATGGTTTAATTTCCCACAGCTTGCTGCGATAGGAAAGATAAAACACTCATTTTGATGCTCCGCTGCTTGCGGCGCGGCAGTTCATTTAGAAGAAAATTAAAATAACAAGTAACAGAAACTTTTACAAGGAAATTGTAAAGTGGGTAGCTCAAAAAATCCCGAACCCTGATCAGGCGTTGCCGGATTATACTGCAGATGAGACCAGCCCGGAGGGGAGCGTCGAAGATGAGCCGATGAAGGATACAAGGTCAAAACTTTCTGTGCGGTATGGTGTGATAAATTCCGTGCTGCAAACAGCGTGTGGGAAAAAATCAAAAACCATTTTTCGACATGACCGCCATCTATCACCTAACCGGTATTATTATTCATTCTATTTTTGGTATGGAGTGTTTTTGAAAATGCATAATGGTTCTA
>JAFGQS010000042.1 GCA_016935565.1 Deltaproteobacteria bacterium | reverse complement strand
TTGTGCGGGTTGGAGGTCTGACATGATGACAAAAAGCAGGATCTCATCCCCAATTCATCTCACATTACCTTTGTCCTCACATCACCCATGACTTGCGGAAATAAGGACTTGAACGTACCGGGCGTTATGGTTGTTCTAATAGGCTCCTTTTCCTGTCATGACGACCCATGGCGTCTTCAGCAGAATTTTGACATCGAGCCAGAGTGATCGGTCACGGATATATTTCAGATCCAGTCGAACCATTTCATCAAAACTGGTGGAACTCCGTCCTTCCACCTGCCACAAACCAGTAATTCCCGGCTTGACATCGATGACTCTTTGCATATGCCAAAGCTTATATTCATCGCATTCATAGGGGATGGGGAGCCGCGGCCCCACCAGGGACATCTCACCCTTCAATACATTAATGAATTGAGGAAGCTCGTCGAGACTTGTTTTCCGCAGGAACTTGCCGACTGGCGTTATCCGCGGATCATTCCGGATCTTAAAGGAGCCGTCATCCCCGGGTTTTACGCTGTCATCGCAAGAATTATTTTCAGCGTCGATCAAATTTCTGATGTATTGCCGGTGAATACCGTCATCATTGTTAACATGCATTGTCCTGAACTTTAAGAAAACGAACTTTTCCCCGAACCTCCCGAGCCGTTCCTGCCGGAAGAAAACCGGTCCTCGTGACGTCACCTTAATCAGAGCCGGTATGATCAGGAACAGGGGCGAAAATACGAGCAGCCCGGCAATACTGCCGACAATATCGATCACTCGTTTAACATAAAGAGAGAGGACTTTGTGAATAGTCTTTTCCAGGAGATCGGGATAGAAAAGCGGATTTGCTTCGTAGATATTATGGTTTTCACACTCATTCCCGTTGGGGAACCACTTCATCGTTATGTTTATTGCCTGAAACTGTTTTGATTCAATGATATAAAACAGACTGTTTCGCACACGTTGTGTTATCGTGTCATAGATGAAGCCTCTTTCGTGTTCGCCGAGCTCTGTAAATATAATACCGATAACCGACTTATAGGTCTGCCATCCTTTTAAGTCGGTCTCCCTGGTATGTAAGTATAATTGTGAGACGATCTTTTCAAAAACGGCCTTTCCGTCCCTGCCATGGACGATTTTCCCCAGATCGATGAGCATAAGCAGAAATGGTCGTCCTGATCGCTTGGAACGATTTCTCTCAAGCTGCAGTACTTTCTTAAACATGCATTCGTCATAGAAGTGATGATCCGGAGCAACCGGATCATAGAGTTCGACAATGTTGTTGTCTCTTTCCTGATTTACTTTCATCACCTGTTGAACCCACATGTTATATCACCTGCAGTTTGATTTTACAGAATTTGAGAATGGAGCCCGGGAAATGAAAAATTGAATACCAGGAATTTTAACAAAAAAAAGAGAAAGGTCAATGCCAATTAACTACAAGCATACTACGTGCTTGATACTGTAAATTTTCATAAGGTTGAAGACATGTGGACATGCTCCGTAATCTGCATAATCTCGGGTAAAACAGAGAAGTAACAATAATCTCCGAGAACAAGTTCATTAAGCAGATCGCCATTTCGCATCTGCTTCTATTCACTATTCACTGATCACTTAACACTGTGCCAGTACCCGACACCCTGTTTTTCCCCTTGACATTTTCGACTCAGGGTGTATTTTGTCAATCAGTTAAAGGCGATAACGCAATTCTTTAAAAAATGCAGCACTTCACCCACAGCCAATACAGGAGGGAGCCGTGGCGTGATTGAAGATAAAACCCCGTGTCTCAAAAAAGAGCGCGGGGTTCTTTGTTTGCAGTGACAGCTCTTTCGCCGGAGGAGGTTCCCATGACATCCCCGAGGGCCAGCAGACGCTTAAGGAAATATCTCAAGGAAAACATTTTTGAATCAACACACGAGATAGTGCCCAGACTGTACGATTTCTCACTGATTCTCATTCGGGACCATCAAGCGGGAAACGGGGTGATACTCAACTTCGGCTGCGGCCCCTTCCCCGTTGAACTCAATGCCCGGTTATTACATCTCAACGAGGGTTTCCCTACAAAGTTTCTCAATATAGACATCTCCCCCAAAGCCTGTACCTGTCACAAGGAAGAAACCGACAACATGGTCAAGATTCACAAAAACCGGTTTTCAGATGACCTCTACCTGCACGGCGACATTAAAAGGCTCCGCATGAAAACGGTCCGAAGAGCACTCCACGGTGCAACGCCTCACGGCGGGTTGGCCATTTCCTTCCTGGAGTATTATTCGCCCAGGCAGGCGGTTAAAATGATCTCGCGGATGCTCACCCTCTGTGACACCCTGGTGTGCAGCGTTCGGATCGACCCGGAATTCGAGAAAATATTTGATACAGATCACAACCTGAAACTGTATTTCTTCAAAGACCTGAACGAACTCAAAAGCGAGCTGGTTCACGACGACTGGACAATCGAAAAGATCGCCGGTGTGCCGAGATACAATGACGGCAATCGCGGCATCTTCCTCATGTTGATCACGAGTAATCATGGCCCTGTCGAACAGCCGGACTAAGACCGATACGCCACGGGGTAATCGGCAGCCCCGACTCTGAAATTCCCTGCCCTACCGATCGCATGCATGTAATTCGTCCACAAAATGGACGATTATCGTCCACCTTCCGGTTGATTTTCTCCCATGTGTTTCAGCCAATTTTACTCGACACCGTGAACCCGTCCCCGAGTTTCACACAATTGTTTCTATGGGCTGGATTACAGTTACGGGTGACAGACGCTACAGGGAATGTAGCCGGAATTTATCGCTTCCTGCCGCGATCCGAAATAGATGAGGTTTTCAGGTTTTATCCTCATGACATATCCACACGATGCTCTATGAAACGAGTTTGACTTGCGGCTTGCCGCGTACTGCACGGCATCGGATTTCGCGATAGGCTGATAGCTCGGTGCACCTCTTTTGGCCTCACTTTGTTTCTGGCCCCACTTTGATTTGAGTCTGAAGTACTTTGCGGCTGACTCCGTGCTCCCCCATATGTTCAAACGATGGTGCCGCGCGAACCTTTCCGCCTCCCTGAAGTCCCGGTCGTAATTTTCACTGAGACCGTATTTTGTGTAGTAGGGCGATAATCCCTGTCGTACCAGTTCAAGATTAAGGTTCTCTCCATCGACAAAGACATATGACAGCAGTCTTCTGTATTTCCCCCGTGTCCTGTTTCCCTCAAATTCAAGATCTACGTATTTCCCCGAAAGTCGCTTCTTTGCATATCGTGAGGCACCTTTGCCCATCGGAACATTTTGCTTTTTGTCCGGATGGACAGATTCGGGAGTGTTTACACAGAGAAGACGAACTTTCTCAGGTTTACCATTGTAGTCGATGACAATCGTATCCCCATCGACAACACGAATGACTTTATACTCCGCCGCGACGGCTAAAACCGGAAGCGATAAGAAAAGCACAAAGAGCATGAGGGTTATCTTTACCTGGTTCTTCATATGACCCTCCTTCCCGGTGAAACCTGTCTATGATTATCCACCGAACAAGAATTACTGTTGTTTATTTTTATAATACTATCGGTTAAAAGCTGTTTTTCTTTACACAGTCCCGCCTGTCCCGGAGGTGGGGACACGATCAAATTCCACGTATTTTCACAATGTTGGGAATACTTCGAGGGGTTAAAGGCTGGGGATGGCGAACCTCGCCGCACTTCATGCTGAAAATCCTTGACATTTTTATCTCAGCCTGTATTTTTCAAACAGTTAAAGACTGAAAGATCAACCGAAAAGGAGATCATGAGATGAAGTTGCGCGCTACATTGATTCTGGTGTTTCTGGCGGCTTTCCTCGTCACATCGCCGGCATTGGCCGAAATCAAGACCTTTACCCACACGGTCAAACAGCCCTTCGGCGGGAGCCAGTCCCCTGATGATGCCCGGGTCGCTGCCATGACAAAGGCGAAACGGGAAGTTCTGGAGATGGCGGGGATCTACCTGGAGAGCCTGACCATTGTCAAAGAGTCCGTTCTTGAAAAAGACGAGATTCTTGCCCTCTCGGCTGGGATTCTCAAAGCGGAGATCGTATCTCAGAAGAATTATGCCACGGAAGACGCATTCGGTATTGTGGTAACGGCCAAAGTGGACGTGGACACGGGCATCATGGAGGAACGGGTCACAAAAATGCTCCAGGACCGCAGCCTCCTTGAAAAGTATCAGGAACTCCAGAAGCGGGAACGGGAGCTCCTGTCTCGGATCGACCGTCTGGAACGAAAAAACCGTGAACTGCAGACATCATCACTGTCGGATCGTGATCAACAGAAAGCAAAGCTGAAAGGGCAGTTCCAGAAAGCCACGAAGGAACTGACCGCTGTTGAATGGAACAGCAAAACTCTGCCATTGTTTGTAAACGGAAAATACACCGACCCCGACAGGGCATTGGAATATTTGAACGAGGCGATTCGCCTTGATCCAACTTATGAGGCTGCCTACATTAACCGTGGTATTGCCTGGCATAATAAGGGCGATTACGATCGGGCTCTCACAGATTACAACAAAGCGTTAGCGATAAATCCTCGCTTACTCCAAGGATATAACAACCGGGGAACAATTTGGATCAGCAGGAAAGACTATGACCGAGCCATGCAAGATTTTAACAAGGCAATAGCGTTAAACCCAAAACACTACGGGCCATATCTCAACCGCGGGATTGTCTGGGTTAATAAGGGCAACTTTGACCGGGCTATCGATGATTTCACCATAACAATTAAATTAAATCCGCAGCATGATCTGGCGTATTTACAACGGGGGCATGTCCGGAAAAGAATGGGGGACTTTGACCGGGCCATCGATGATTTCACCAGGGCTATTCAAATAAACCCGAAGTTTGCGGAGGCCTACGGCGAACGAGGGATTGCCTTCTTTAAAACAAAAGACTATGATCGTGCCATGCGGGATTTTAACAAAGGAATCGAATTAGCCCCGCAAACTTCTTCACTATATCACAACCGCGGGCTTGTGTGGTTTAACAAGGGCAACTTTAACCGGGCAATCGATGATTACACCGCAGCCATTCAATTAAATCCGCAGTTTGCTCAGGCGTACTTCACTCGAGGGGTTGCCTGGTCTAATAAAGCGGATTATGATCGTGCCATCAAGGATTATACCAGGGCACTGGAATTAAACCCGAAGCTTGCCAAAGCGTACTTTAAACGAGGGGAAGCACGGACCATCAGCGGCGACCTCGATAGCGGTCTCAGGGATCTGTTGAAAGGCATGGGAATCGACCCCCGTGATCGATCTGCTCCGGTCAACATCGCGATGATCTATTCCCACAACAACAATGTTTCGGAAGCCTGCCGATGGCTGCGGATTGCCGTTAGAAACGGATACGATGACCGGGACTTGTTACAGAGAAACAAAAATTTCAATAATATACGCAATACAAAATGTTTCCGTGAAATTGTCGGATCGCAATAACCGTATGTCTCACAAAAGGAAAATGAAGCAATGGCCTGGCCCAAAAGACATACCCGTCGATTGCACATCGATACGAGAGAGTTTCTATGGCATGTAAGCGGGAATACCATTGAATCGGACGTTCGTATTACTATCGGAACTCAAAAGGGACGATATTTCCTGTTCATCGATCCCTATGCGCATGATCTGGAAATAACTCCTTCGAGCATTCGCGGTGCAGTTGAATGGGCATTGAAGTCGGGCTGGTCACCGGACAAAGGCCCTACCAGGAGCATGGCCTATTCAATGGAAAGGAAAGAATTTTTCTGGTTGCCTGAGGGGGTAAAGTTCGAATACGAAACACGGGAAAGCAGATGAGTCTGTTGTTAACTCCTGCAAGTAGTGAATGATGCTATTTTGTGTAAACCCATCCTCGATTCTGTCGCCTTTCTTATGGAAAGTAGAGCGGGGTTTTTTGTTTGAGGGATTGGCAAGCTGGATAGATGGCAAAAAGCAGGACCTGACACCGAATACTTTCCGATTGTCTGGCTATTGGATAGGTCAAGGATGGGGTCAGAGCAAGGATGGGGTCAG
>JAFGQS010000041.1 GCA_016935565.1 Deltaproteobacteria bacterium | reverse complement strand
CCGGGTTGTGGCCCCGGAGGCCGGGGGTTCAAGTCCCCTCACTCACCCCATGACAAAAATGAGGAGTCACGATAAAAACGTGACTCCTTTTTTGTTGGCAAATTTTATCCTCAGGGCACGAAAGAGTAGAGGAGTAAAACAGGTGTATGTGTATAAAATCGACGACTCCTTATCGCTATAACGTCGGTGATAAAGTACGTGTAATGCTCAAAGGTAAATATGTAAAAAGAGTCGTGACGATCACGCGACGATTTCGCGTTGTAACGGTAACGACGCCGATCCCTGTGTATGAAAATTACCATGAAGTGATTTTTGAGGAAAATGGACATGTGGAGAGAACTGCAGAAAACAATCTTGAGCCTGCATAAATTGTATTGCCGTTATAATACTTTTCCTTACAATTTCTTTGCTTGACGATTTGATCGATTTCTGTATGATTTCTCTAAGATCCGTCGCATGTGGTTGTCTTACAATGAATGAAAAAATATCATATGAACATTTGAAGAAAACGGGGGAAACGGTCGATGACATTCTCAGAGGACGTCTTAAAATCCTCCAGAAGGAAAAAGGTTATCGGTTTTCACTCGATTCCATCCTCCTGGCTCATTTTATTCGCCTGAAACGGAATAATCGTGTTGTTGATCTGGGGACGGGAAGCGGAATTATTGCAATGATACTGACATATCGTTTTGATTTACAGGGTGTAATTGCGGTGGATGTTCAGGCGGAACTTGTCGATATGGCTCGAAGAAGTATCAGATTGAACGGCCTTGAATCAAGAATTGATATCCAACAGGGGGATGTCAGGGACGTACGGAATTTCCTTGACCCTCAATCGTTCGACATGGCGGTTTTTAACCCTCCATACAGAAAATTAGATTCGGGCAGGATAAATCCGGACGGGGAAAGGGCTGTTGCCCGTCACGAGATCATGGGGTCAATCGCAGATTTTCTCTCTTCAGCAAAATACCTCCTGAAGGATACAGGAGGTGTATTTCTTATTTATCCTGCACGGAGAAGTGCGGAATTAATTTATCAGATGAGGCTCAATTCCATTGAACCGAAACAAATCCGTATGGTACATTCAGATAGTTCTTCCCGTGCCGAATTCATACTCGCCGAGGGAGTTAAGAGAGGGGGCGAAGAATTGACCGTGATGCCGCCGCTCTTCATTTATCATGAGAAGGGAACCTATTCCCAAGAAATGGAGGAGATTTTCAGGGAGATTTCTTATCCTGCCGCGACCGTCGATTTATGATTTCTTTTGTCATGACACGTTTGAGTATCGTTCGTAATTCTTCATCACCGAGGGATTCAATGCTCTTTTCAATGATTTTTTTGTCCCGGTCTTTGATGATATGCTGATTATCGCCAGGAGGTACTTGTTGTTCTTTTTTCGGAACGGTTGCGTGTATATCTCCAATTGAAAAGTAGATATTGTTTATGGTTTGATTACCCATGGAGGATTTGATTTTTTCCAGGATTTCATGTTTCATGAATTGCAGTTGCTGCATCCAGGTGGACGTTGAAACCTTGATAAAAAGTGTATCGCCTTTTATTTTATGCACACGGGTATTCCCGGCAATAATGGGTCCAACGGCATTATTCCAGGCATTCGAAAGATGATGATCCTGAACGTACACCGGCATCTTTCTCCTCTTGAAGGTCTTCTTGAGGATGTCTCCGATCCTCTGAAACTCTTTTTGTTTTCGTCGCCTGGCCATGGGTTTTTTTCTCATACTTGCTTGTTTCAGTCAAGGAAACACATAAAATATATTGAGAGAGGCAATACTAGATATGATGAATATTGCGGATATGATAGACAGGCTGAAAGCCCATCCCGAATTCCATAAAGCGGGCATGATACTCTGTCATAATGGGGTGGTAAGAAACTCATCTCGTGATGGAAAGCCGGTGATGGAACTTACGGTTCGATGTGACCGGGAGAAACTGAATTCAATAATCGCCGAGACAAAGAAACGTCACGGCATTATAGAGGTACTCGCAGACGTACAGGAGGGCACACTCCATCCGGGAGACGATATCATGCTTGTTGCGGTTGCCGGGGATTTCAGAGAAAATGTTTTTTCGGCACTCATGGATACGATAAACATGATAAAAGAAAGTGTTACCCGGAAAACGGAGATATAGCACCCAGAAAGGAACAAGAAATCATGAAGCATGATCTCCGGAGGGATGCAAGAGAAATCTTTAATGCAGGGCTGAAAGCCGCTGATCCCAATCAGGCTGTCAACCGTTCCGTAAAGGTCGACGCACAGGGGGTCCTGACTGTCAATGATCGTGCATATGAATTGGAGCACTATAACAGAATCCTCGTGGTAGGCGCGGGGAAGGCATCGGCTCCCATGGCTGCGGCTCTCGAAGATCTCCTGGGTTCACAAATTACTGAGGGAACAATTACGACTAAATATGGACACGGACTCCCCCTGCGTGTCATTACTCTCACGGAAGCGGGTCATCCTGTCCCTGATAAGAAGGGTTATGCTGGAACTGAGCATATCCTGAAACTTCTTGAAAGAGCAGATGAACATACCCTCGTCTTCTGTCTTATATCCGGTGGGGGTTCGGCTCTTATGCCATTACCCGTATCGGGTCTCACCTTGGAAGATAAACAGAAAACAACGCAGGCACTGCTAGAGTGTGGTGCGACCATCCATGAAATCAATACAATTCGAAAACATATTTCAGCAGTTAAAGGGGGAAAACTCGCGAAAGCAGCGTACCCCGGCACACTGGTAACGCTGATACTTTCCGATGTCATTGGTGATGATCTCGACGTCATTGCTTCCGGTCCGACAGTTCCCGACAGGAGTACGTATGCCGACTGTATGGAGATAATCAATAAGTACGATCTTGTTGACAAGGTGCCTCCCGTCGTGAGCACCTACATAGAAAGGGGATGCTCAGGCATAGAAAGTGAAACACCGAAGCCGGGAGATCCGATCTTCGATAAAACACAGGCTGTTATCATCGGCAGTGCCGGTCTCTCAATGAGTGCAGCGAAAAGTAAGGCTGATACCCTCGGGTATAATGCGCTCATTTTATCTTCCTTTATCGAGGGTGAAACAAGAGACGTCGCCGGTGTTCACACCGCGATTATAAAGGAAATACTCAAATCAGGGAATCCTGTTAACAAGCCGGCCTGTATCATTTCCGGGGGAGAAACAACGGTGACAATTCACGGAAGCGGCCTGGGCGGCAGGAATATGGAATTTGTCCTTGCTGCGGCTATAGAGATAAACGGTCTTGATGACATACTCGTATTGAGCGGCGGAACTGACGGAACGGATGGCCCGACCGATGCTGCCGGTGCATATGCCGAGGGCTCGACGGTGAAAAGAGCTCTTGAGCAAGGTCTCTCTGCCCGGGAATACCTCAGGAACAACGATTCGTACCACTTCTTCGAAGCTTTGGGGGATCTCGTAAAGACGGGTCCAACAATGACAAACGTAATGGATTTAAGAATTCTCCTCGTTGTCTAACCTACAATTTAGCATAGAGGACCTTTTCTTTTTCGATTACATCGCTGATATCGTAGAGTATCCTGGGAAGTTTCATAAGGATCCGCTCCCATGAAACGGTGTGAGGAGTTTCAAATACCTGGTTCTGATTTTCCCGTTCGTAGGCAATAAGGTCTTTATCTAAACCCTCGTTGAGATACTTGTCAAATCTGTCATTGCTCGACAGCAATCGTAAAAAGCGCTCCGTCAGGCGATACGGCGATGTAAAGTAATCACCGGCAGTCAGAATAGCATCTTTGAATATTCCGCGGACTATCGCTTCCTCTCCATTACGATCATAATTCAATGACGAAAAAGAAGAATTGTCGGCATATTTTTTAATAAGTTCGTCGGCAACGTTCAAGTATGTAACAGTCAGATCCTGGACAAAGTAATCCGATATTTCGAGTCCTTCCTCCACCACGAGTGCTGAGAGAATGGTTGTGACAATATCGATGGCCATTTTATACAGGCCCTTTTCCCTGTCGTCTAACGAAAAAGTTTGATGCTTGTGGTCGAACGGCTTTGAGTCGAATTGAACCTGAGCAACATGGTTTGCCCTCCTGTACACTTCGATAAGCGTGAAAATTTCCACTCCCCAGTTAGTGGCAAAGTGCATGCGTTTCAGGAGACTCGTATCGAAAACAACCTCCCCCGAGAGCTGATAATTGAAAGTCAGGAGATAATCGACAAGCCTGAGAAACTTATCATCACCCGAGTCTGAGAATTTCCTTTTCAGGGAAAGGAGAAGCGGATCCATGAGGAGTCGTTTAACACGTCCGTACATCCGACCGTCACCGATTCTTGAATAAAATGCCTTTGAAAAATCATAATCCAGAATCAGGACAGGATAAAAAAGTCGATCAAGTTGTCTTCGGTGAAAGGTCTTTATATCAGCGTCAAGAACACCAACACATTTTGCCCCTAAAGCCTGGGCAATTCCGAAAGAGAGAAACATATTCTTACCCTTACCGGGTTGATTAAGCCCGAATCCTGCCTCATTAAGCTTGTCGTAGATTGATTTGAATCCTTCTCCCTCGTTATGTTGAATGATGTAATTCTTAAGCCCGTACTTTTTAAAAAGAACAGCAAGTTCACGTGCCTCTTCGTCCGTGGCCCTGTCAAGGCCAAAAATAATTGTCGAAAGGTAGGTTATTTTACTTAAATGCTTCACAATATTTATAAATACCGGCCTGTTTTCCTCTTGCGTAAATTCGGTCACCAGGGTTGGCACAACGAGCATGGTTTTCTTCCGTCGTGAACTCAACCTGAGTTTCGGTCCTACCTCTCCCGTTTCCGAGCCTAACATGTAAAATGTCGTCAACCTTGTGTTTTTCTGAGAAAAATTCATCATTGTTCTGTTCCTCCATCATGTCAGGTTACGTCATTCAGTTTGACATTGTTCTGCCGATATTTCCTTTCAGAATGACTCTTAGAATATCGGTTAAGTAATTTCCTTGAAGTGAAACACCGAGACACTTAATACGTTACGCGTTACTCAGGGCGTTTGCTACAATACCTTCAACAAAACTCCTGATTGAATGAAGTCCTTCCTCCGTCCATGATTCGAAGCGAAGGACAAGGACCGGCTGTGTGTTTGAGGCCCTCACGAGTCCCCAGCCATTTTCAAACTGAACTCGCACACCATCGATATCGTTGATCATGTAATCTTTACGAAAGTAATCGGTGATTTGTTTGACGACCCCAAATTTTATTTCATCGGGACAATCTATTCTAATTTCCGGAGTACTGAAGGATTTTGGCAAATCTGAAAGGGTCTCACTCAGTTTTTTATGATTTTTTGAAAGAACTTCAAGAACCCGTGCCGATGCATACAGGGCATCGTCATAGCCATAGTACCGGTCGGCGAAGAAGAGATGTCCGCTCACTTCACCTGCCAACAAAGCCTTTTCTTCCCGCATCTTTCCCTTGATAAGAGAATGGCCCGCCTTCCACATGATCGCCCGACCACCATTTTTGTCTATGTCGTCATAGAGTTTTTGAGAACATTTGACTTCTCCTATTATGGTTGCCCCGGGATTATCCTTCAGAATGAGCCGTGAAAAGAGGATGAGAAGTTCATCCCCCCAAAGGATATCTCCCCTGTCAGTTATGACTCCTATGCGGTCCGCGTCACCATCGTATGCTATCCCCACATCTGCCTGCTCTCTTTTTACAACACGAATAAGCTCGGCGAGGTTTTCTTCAATGGTGGGATCAGGAAAATGGTGTGGAAAACGACCGTCCATGTCACAATACAGGGGTGATACGGTACATTCGAACCGATTTAATAGCGGCAGTGCGAAAAATCCTCCGACACCGTTCCCTCCATCGATAACAACATGTATTCCCTTCTTTACCTCGACGTTGCCACATATAGTATCATAATAAGCATCTGTTACGTCACTCTTCCCGAATTTTCCCCGTCCGGAGAGATATGCCGAGTTCTCCATAATTTTTTTCAGTTGCTGAATTTCCTGTCCGTATATTGTATCGGGGCCGATGCATATTTTGAATCCGTTAAACTCGGGCGGATTATGGCTCCCGGTGACCATAACGCCACCATCTGCCTTCAAGTGCCTGATGGAAAAGTAGAGCATGGGAGTGGCACAAAGCCCTATGTCTATGACGTCAATACCGGCAGCAATGATTCCTTTCATAATCGCATTATGGAACTCCTCAGATGAGAGACGGCAATCTCTCCCGACAGTCATTAAAGAAACATCTCTATTTCTCCCGTACGTCCCTATGGCCTGTCCCAATCTATAGACAAATTCACTATTCAAGTCCTTGTCAACAATGCCTCTGATGTCGTATTCTCTGAATATCTCAGGATTCATACATGTTATACTTTGAAAAAGTTATATATTAGAGATTTTATACCATAGATGTACAATGAGAGTAAAGCAAACATGGTATTCATATCACAGGACCGGTCAACTCATATCGTATACTATGTCGGGTGTTCCTTTAATATTGACAGCAGTGCCTTACCGTGTTACGTTTTCAGAACTTCAAATGAATATTTTATATTGATTACAATATGTTTAAGAGCCTGTGAGACACAGGGGTACGTTATTCGAAAACGGTGTTTTACTTGAAACATGTTTTTTAATTATTGGGGAGGTTTTATTATGGGCTGGCAGGATAATGATGATAGTCCGTGGGGCAAGAAACAACCACCTGATCTGAGGGATGTGATTGATAAGCTGAAAAAGTCACTTCCCATCAATAAGTTACCCCTGATCGGGAGTCACGGCTTCATACCGTCAATCATAGTCATAGCACTGATACTATGGCTTGCCTCAGGTATATTCTTTGTTGCACCCGATGAGGTTGGCGTGGTCAAGAGATTCGGCAAAGCGGTACGTACAGTGATGCCGGGTCCGAATTATCACGCGCCAATGCCGATAGAAACTGTCATGAGGCCGAAAGTAACTCGAGTTCAGCGACTGGAAATCGGATTTCGATCGCTCGGCGAAAGGCAGAAGGGGCGTGTCAGAGCAGTTCCCAGTGAAAGTCTGATGTTGACCAAGGCCGAAAATATCATTAACCTGACGTTTATCGTTCAGTATAAGATAAAGGACGCTGCAGCATACCTCTTTAATATAAAAGATCAGACTGAAACAGTAATGGCTGCAGCAGAAGCAGCTATGAGAGAAACAGTCGGCAAAAACGATATTGATGATACTCTGACGACGGGAAAATATCAGATTCAACAGGAAACAAAAGAAAACCTTCAGGCAATACTCGATAGTTACAAAGCGGGAATACATGTCGTAGCAGTACAGCTTCAGGATGTGCACCCACCGGATCAGGTCATGGCCGCCTTTAAAGATGTTGCCAGTGCCAAAGAGGATAAATCAAAATTAATCAATGAGGCGCACGGCTATCGGAATGAAATCCTGCCAAAGGCAAAGGGTAAGGCGGCTCAGATTACCAATGACGCTATCGCATATAGGGAATCGAAGATCATACAGGCCCAGGGAGATGCGAGCAGATTTTCGCAGATGCTTGCACAATATAAGATGGCACAGGATATAACAAAGAAAAGATTGTATATAGAAATGATGGAAGAAATCCTCCCGAAGGTAGATAAGATCATCATTGACAAGAACGTTGGCAGGAACATTTTACCTCATCTGCCGCTGGATAAGAAAACAGTAAAAACAATGCAGTAACGTGCTAAATTTATTCTATGACGGAGAGAACAATGAAAAAAAAGAGTACAGTGGGTATCATTATGGTGTTTGTTATCGTTCTCGTTGCCTCTCAAGCTCTCTTTACGGTGGACCAGACGCAGCAGGTGATCGTTATACAGCTGGGAAAACCGTTAGAAGGTGTGTATGGCCCGGGACTTCACTTCAAGATACCGTTTATTCAGCAGATTGTGAATTTTGAGAGCAGAATACTGGTATACGATGCACCACCGACTGAAATTCTCACAAAAGATAAAAAGAATCTTGTCGTTGACAACTATACAAAATGGAAAATTGTTGAGCCGTTGATGTTTTTTAAAACCGTCAAGAATGTTATGGGGGCGCAGGCGAGACTTGATGATATTGTTTATGCCCAGTTGCGTGTCGAATTGGGGCAACACAATTTGTCCGATATCGTAACGGTAACGAGAAGTGAAGTTATGTCAAAAGTTACAAAGGCGTCGGCAGACCGTGCTCATGAATATGGCATAGAAGTTGTCGATGTGCGAATCAAGCGAGCGGATCTTCCGGAACAGAACGAAAAGCATGTTTTCGATAGAATGAGGGCGGAGCGGGAACGACAGGCCAGACAGTATCGTTCTGAAGGAAAAGAAGAATCTCAGAAGATTACGGCGAAAGCCGATATGGAACGGTCGATCATTCTGGCAAAGGCCTATAAAGAGGCTGAAAAAACAAAGGGCGAAGGTGATGCAAAGTCCATAAAGATATATGCCGATGCATATAACAAAGACGTGGAATTCTTTGAATTTCTGCGGAGTCTTGAAGCGTACAAGAAAACATTAAAAGAGGATACGACTCTTGTTATAACACCTGATTCAAAGTTTTTAAAATACCTCAAATAATACTGAATATTTTTTACCTTGACTTTTAAAGCGTCGTACGTTAAATATACGGTTATCTTGGAGGTAAATGATGGTAAATAGTAGGTTTTCGAGATTCGGCAGTTTTTTTGCTTTTTTTAGCTTTTTTGGTGAGGTCTGCCTGCTGAGCTCGTAACCTGAAAGTGGTATGTGGGCCGTGGGCGGACCGAAAAACTGCCCACGGCTTTTTTAGTTTAAAGGCCGTGTTCTACACGGCCTTTTTTTTAACAAGGGAGGAAAAAATGAACAGAATATCAAAGGTACTCACCATCGTGATGGCGCTTGCTCTTTCGGTATTGATGGGCTGGGCGAATGATACATCGGCCCAGACATTGAAGATTGGAGCTGCAATCAATTTAACAGGACCTGCTTCCACCTGGGGACGGTTCCATGCAAGGGGCCTCCAGGATTATTTGAATTATGTAAACGACGTTAAGGGTGGAATCCACGGTAGCACGGTAACCCTGATCCTGGTTGATACGGGCTATAAAGTGCCGGAAGCGGTTGCGGCAGTGCGTAAATTCGCCGTTCGTGACAAGGTCGACATGATTGCAACCTGGGGTGCCGGTGAAGGTTTGGCTGCGAAACCGATTATACAACGATACAAAATACCGACGATTAATTTTTCAACGAGCTGGGAGATTCTTGAACCACCAATTGATTATTTCTATCTTCCCTTTGGAAGTTACAAATTGGACTGTTATGCAATTCTTGAATACATCCGGACTATTCACAAAGGCACTGATGCTCCCAAAGTCGGCCTTTTAACTTACAACAATGCATATGGACGATCCATACATAAACCGAGCAGGGAATATGCGGAAAAACATAATATCAATATTGTAGCAATCGAGGAATTTCCCCCCAAAACGGTTGATTTGACAACCGAACTCCTTCGTTTAAGAAAAGTGGGGGCCGAGTATATCTTTATGCAAATGCTTCCTGCTGCGATTATTACAACCTTGAAGTGTGCAGATCGAATTGAGTATGAGCCACCATTTTTCGGCACCTGGACATCTACCGACCCTGACTTCTTCAAAATGGGCAAGGGATTAATCCGGAATCGCCTGATTATCCAATTTCCCGGCGGACTTCCCGTCGATCAATCTGAGGGTATCACGTTGTTAAAGGAGTTATGGTCCCGGTACAAAACCGTTGATAAATTCGATGCTTCATACTGGGAAGGTGTCGTCATCGGCACGATAATGGAACGGGCGCTGCTCCGTGCGAAGGAAAAATACGGGAAAATAAACAGAGAAACGATAAACAAGGCGATGGAGTCTTTTTCAAATGAGAACTTCGGAGGCCTTGTTCCGAACATTACCTACACGAAGACGAATCATGAAGCTTCATCGAAAGCGAGAATCGTTCAGGTACACGAAGATGGTCGCTTTACACCGTTGACAAACTATTTCATACCCGGGAAAGAAAAGATTAAAATGATAAGTTATTGAAATGGTAAGGAAATGAAATCATTACGAGGTCGCCCGAGCATTTTCAGCACGGCAAAACAGGAACAAAAGACAGCCGATCTTGAGGTAGCTCGTTTGTCACTGAGCTTTGGGGGCGTTATGGCTCTCAGTGAAATCGATATGTCGGTACATGCGGGCGAGCTGTTCGCTGTGATCGGGCCGAACGGGGCAGGCAAAACGAGTCTCTTGAATTGTATTACAGGCTATTATCGACCGCAGAGCGGAAAAATATTTTTCAATAATGAGGATATAACGTATTTACCGCCCCATGAGCTCGTACGACGAGGAATTGGAAGAACATTTCAGAACATAGAACTGTTTCCGGGCATGACTGTACTGTCCAATATGCTGTTGGCACGCCATATTCACTGCGAGTATGGTTTTGGTTTTGCATCACTCTTTACACCGTCTGTTCGCAGGGAAGAGGTGGCTCACCGCCATATTTTAGAAGAATTGATCGACTTTCTTGAAATGCAACCGATCAGAAATCAACTTGTTGGGTCTTTGCCCTATGGCTTGAGAAAGAGAGTGGAACTGGGACGGGCACTTGCCTTGGAACCGAACATCTTAATTCTCGATGAACCCTTTGCAGGCATGAATCTTGAGGAAAAAGAAGATATGGTCCGGTTTCTTGTGGAACTGAATGAAGGGTGGAAGCAGACAATGATACTCGTTGAACATGACATGTCCATTGTGATGTCGATTTCCAAGCGTATCATGGTATTGAATTTCGGGGAAAAACTTGCAGAAGGAACTGTGGATGATATCCAAGACAACACGGAAGTCATTAAAGCATATCTTGGTGATGAAAGTACCCTGTAGGTAAATGACAAAAGGCTAATGAAAACGGATTAGGTGAGGGTCAGTCACCTTTAACCCAAAGCCTCATGTATGAGTTTAACAAGCGGTTTTATACTTGGAAAAATGATGATGGATTACAATACTGTTTCCGAACTGAGCAAACTGACACTACCGCAGATTCTGGCAAAACAGGCTGAACGTATCGGAATGAATGGTGTTGCCGTACGTGAAAAAGCATACGGTATCTGGCAGACGTATAGCTGGACCGAGTATTTTGAATTCGTTAAGAAAACGGGGTTGGGGTTGAAATCCCTGGGGTTACGTCGGGGGGATAACATCGGGATTATTACGGATAATCACTCGGAGTGGTTGTTTGCCGAACTGGGTGGACAGGCCGTGGGTGCCGTCACACTTAATTTGTTTACATCTGCCGTGTCGGATGAATTGGCCAATGCGTTGAATCGGATTCGGGCAAGCTATGTCATTGCAGAAGATCAGGAACAGGTCGACAAACTTCTTGAGGCCAGGGAAAAACTTTCAACTGTCCAAAAGGTTATTTTTGTTGATCCTACCGGTATGCGATCATACACCGGCGATGATTGGCTTCTCAGTTTTCACGAGCTCCTCGAGAGAGGGGATGAACTTGATAAAACGAAACAGGAACTGTTCGAAACGGAATTGTGGAAGGGCAGATCAAATGATATCGCCCACATGATCATGACATCCGGTACAACGGGAATATCCAAACTGGCGATGCTATCCCATAGTAATTATAACGAAATGGCACGAAAGTGGTTAGACAATGATTCGATAGGTCCAGGAACAAACTGGTTCTCCATTTCACCGCCGGCATGGATTGTTGATCAGATGTGGCTCGGGGTTGCCCTCATCGGTGGAATGCCGATGAACTTTCCGGAAATGCCGGAAACCGTCATTCATGATTTTCGTGAAATCGGTCCGTCCGTCATCATTACATCCTCACGGTTCTGGGAAGATCTTGCATCAACAATTCGCGTAAAGATGGGTGATGCCGGATTCATCAAGCGTAAGCTTTTCTCCATCTGTGAAAAAATAGGAGGAAGGGTTGTCGATCTTGAATCTCAGAAACGAGCAGTACCGCTTCATCTCAAGATTTTGAATCGACTTGCTTCCTATGTCATCTTTCATCCCCTTCTGGACCGTGTCGGATGTTCTCAAATTATCAGCGCCTTTACCGGTGGACACCCCATCAGCCCCGATGTCATCCGATTTTTCCGTTCAGTCGGGTTAAATCTCAAACAATGTTACGGTCTTACTGAAGCCGGTGGTATTTTCCAGGTTCAGCCGGACCATGAAGTGAAGGCAGAGACAGTAGGTAAACCGCTCCCGGGAACAGATGTCAAAATATCAGATGATCAGGAAGTTCTCGTACACAGCAAGGCAAACTTCAGGGGTTATTACAATGATTATGATGCGACCCAGTCAGCCTTTAACGATGGCTGGCTTCGAACCGGCGATGCCGGGTATGTTGATGAAGACGGTCATCTGGTTATCATTGGAAGAAAGGAAGAGATTATTCGTGACAAAGACGGTCATGCCTTTTCACCGGATTTCATAGAAACGCGCCTGAAATTCAGTCCTTATATAAAAGAGGCTGTTACCTTCGGTGAAGCGCGACCGTATATAACGGCCTTTATCAATATTGATATGGGAAATGTCGGGAACTGGGCGGAAGAGAGATTAATCCCCTATACGACTTATACCGACCTTTCTCAACAGCAGGCGGTCGAGGACCTAATCATTCAAGAAGTTGCAGACGTCAATGAACGCTTACCGGATCACATGAAAATCAATAAGATGATCCTTCTATACAAACTTCTTGATGCGGATGATGAAGAATTAACACGAACGGGAAAGGTCCGGAGACGATTCGTCTACGGTCTCTATGTCAAGCTGATAGAGGCCATGTATTCCAATGAAAATGAAGTAGACGTTAAAAGTACAATCAGATACCGCAATGGTCAGGTTAATACGATTGAAACGACGGTGAAGGTTTTAAGCCTTCCCTGAACACCTGTGTTCATGTTTGATGTCTTACGTGAAACATGAATGGCTAAACTTGTATAATTATATACGGAGGGTCTCCTTCATGGATTTTTTAATCCAGTTATTGGTCAACGGTATTAGTATCGGATTTCTTTATGGTCTTGCAGCCATGGGATTTGTGATGATTTTTAAGTCGTCAAGTGTCCTCAATTTCGCTCATGGCGAGCTGCTAGCGGCAGGAGCTTTCATATTTCTAACACTCGTCACATGGGCGAAATTGCCTATTTTTCTTGCTTTTGTCATAACGCTTGCGGGTACGTTTGTTCTCGGATTCGTCATTGAACGCCTTTTTCTACGCCCTTTAATCGGAGAGCCCCTCATTTATGTTATCATGTTAACGGTGGGATTGGCTTCCATTTTTAAGGGACTCATGTTGCTCATCTGGGGTGGCAATTTGTATATTTACCCGGATTTTCTTCCGGCTCACCTCTCGATTCAGATGGGAAGCATTAATATTCCACCCGTATATGTCATTTCCATAGTCATTGGCCTGTTGTTTCTAACACTCTTTGGCTTTTTCTTTAAATTTTCTTCTCAGGGAATTTATATGAGATCCGTAGCGGACAATCAAACGGCATCTCTCTCGCTCGGAGTTAACGTGCGACGCGTCTTTGCCCTGTCCTGGGCCATTGCAGCCCTTGTGGCAGGAATGAGTGGTATCATTCTGGGTATTATCAACGGTATTAATGTCCATGACCTGTCTTCCGTGGGCCTCAAAGTATTTCCGGTCGTAATCCTGGGAGGTCTTGACAGCATCGGCGGTGCCATTGTCGGTGGGCTCATCATAGGTCTCCTTGAAACATTTACCGGAGGTTACCTGTCTCCGTCTCTTCGTGACGTCGTACCTTATATTGTACTCGTTTTTATTCTCCTGGTCAGGCCCTATGGTCTATTCGGACTCGTGGAGATTGAACGGGTATGATCAGTTGAGAGATCAGAGTTTCAGGATTCGAGTTGTTAGTTTGATGACGCATTTTTTAGGAATACAGTTGTTAAAATGAAATAACATGGCGATATAAAATGAGAAAATTACATTTTCACCCCTGCGGAAACTTCAGGGAAGGATACGAACAGGAACTTACAATCTATGAGACTGATTTCGGAAGGACTGCGGTTTTTTTGAGTCTTGTCCTGCTCTTTGCTCTTGTGCCAGTCATTTCGGGACCCTATGTACTGTATGTGATTAATATTATCGGCATCGCTTCAATCGCAGCAATCGGCCTGAACATTCTCGTGGGATATACCGGCCAGATATCACTGGGACATGGAGCTTTTTTTGGAGTCGGGGCTTACGCGGGAGCTATTTTTGCCACGGCATTACACGTTCCTTTCTGGGTTGCTGTTCCATGTGCCGGGTTAGTAACCGCATTGATCGGCATGATTTTCGGAATTCCGTCCGTTCGATTGAAGGGCCTGTACCTGACCATTGCAACACTGGCCGGACAATTCATTATCGAATATGTTCTTGTGCACTGGGAGACTTTAACAAAGGGGACGATGGGAATTGTTCTGCCTAAGGCGACTCTCTTTGGAATTTCCCTGGAGGGTGACCGCGCCTTTTTTTACATCATTTTCCTTTCTCTTATACTCATGACATATATTGCTGTTAATATCATGCGCACGCGGTACGGACGGGCGTTCGTCGCAATTCGGGATAACGATCAGGCAGCCGAGGGAATGGGTATTCCCATATTCCGTTACAAGCTTCTTGCCTTCGCAATCAGTTCTTTCTATGCAGGATTCGCCGGGGCAATATGGGCATATTACATGATCAGTATTACCACAGAGCCCTTCAACCTGGGATTGTCCGTAGAATACCTGGCCATGGTGATAATTGGAGGAATGGGTAACATAGCAGGTTCAATTTTCGGGGCAACGTTTATAACCGTTCTCAATGAAATCTTGCGGTGGTTGACAGACGTTTTCATGAATACGGGAATACTGCAGGGAGTAGAATTGAGCATAGCCCCGATTCGAGAACTGGCATTTGGTTTTACCATCGTACTTTTCATCTTGTTTGAACCGAGAGGTCTTGCCGAAGTATGGAGAATTATTCGTTCGAGTTTCAGACTCTGGCCGTTCTCGTATTAAGGTTCGGAGTCTTTATTCTCAATAATTGCGTTTTTTGCGCAGATGTTGGTGTTAACTCAAGCAGACAAGGAAAATGATAACGGCGAAAAGCGGCTTTGCCGCATGAAGATAATAGGGTACAGAGTAGAGGAATATGAAGGATAATACACTGCTACAACTGAACAATATCAGCGTCGTGTATTCCGATGTCATACAGGTTTTGAAAGGCGTTTCTCTCCTCGTGGAACAAAATAAAATCGTCTCACTGCTGGGAAGCAACGGAGCCGGTAAGACAACCACGTTGAAGGCAATATCAGGTCTCCTCAAACCTGAAAACGGAAAGGTTACCGACGGTACCCTTATGTACGAAGGTAAAGAGATACAGAATTCCGCTCCTGAAGATATCACACGTATGGGTATTATTCAGGTTTTAGAGGGACGGCAGCCGTTTAAATATCTGACGATTGAAGAAAACTTGCGGGTGGGAACTGCAACGCGATGGGGGAAACCGTACAAAAAAGACATGGAACTGATCTACGATTACTTTCCTCCGTTGGTAAAGCGAAAAAAAACACTCGCCGGTTATTGCAGCGGCGGTGAATTGCAGATGCTCGTCATCGGGAGAGCGTTAATCGCGCACCCCAAACTCTTATTGCTGGATGAACCCTCGCTGGGACTCGCGCCGCTCGTTGTAAAGGAAATATTCAAAATAATAAGAAGAATCAATGAAGAACAGGGGACAACAATTATTCTTGTTGAACAGAATGCAAATATGGCCCTGCAAATCGCTCATTATGGATATGTCATGGAAAACGGTAAAATCGTCATGGAGGGGAAAGCGGATGAACTGAAGAAAAACCCTGATGTACGGGAATTTTACTTAGGCATGGGTGCTTCCGGACTAACAAAATCCTATAAGGATGTAAAGGCATATAAACGACGTAAGCGGTGGCTGTAACTTGTAAGCTTTCAGCGATCAGCATTCAGCTCGATATAGTATGGTTATTTATATATAGTTAATGACTGACAAATTGTTTATTCAGAGCATTTTTTATACTGAAGGGAACACAAATATGAAACGTTTTTTTGATGACCTGGAGACAAGGTCTCCCGCAGAAAGAGAGACCGGTTACAGTCGAAAACTGTCTCACATGGTAGAACTCGGTTATGAACATTCGGAGTGGGTCAGAGACACATTCGACACCTTGGGACTGAAACCGGCGGATGTTCGTTCCGTTGCCGATCTTGAAAAACTACCCGTCATTTCTCGCGAACAGGTTATTGATTTCGAATTGCAGAACTTGCCGTTTGGCGGATTCTGTCGAGTCGATGCCGACATTGACAGAATATTTACCTCACCGGGTCCCGTTTATGAACCTCATTTAACAGAAAAAGAACCCCTGTGGAGAAGGGGTTACTCTGCGGCTGGTTTCGGAAAGGGCGATATTGTGCTCAACACATTTTCCTATCATATGGTTGCCGCGGGATTGACATTTCACGAAGGACTCAGGGCCGTCGGTGCAACCGTTGTCCCATCGGGAACATCAAGCACCGAAATTCAGGTTCAATTGATCAATCACTTAAAAGTCAACGGGTATACGGGAACGCCGAGTTTTCTCATGGCAATTATTACGAAGGCCGAAGAGATGGGATATGATGTTAAAAAAGATTTTACAATTCGTAAGGCAAATTTTGTAGCCGAACCCCTGCAGGCATCCCTGAGAAACAAATTTGAAGAAGAGTATGGAATTGACACCTATCAGATGTATGGTGCGACTGAAGTCGGTGATATAGCATATGAGTGTTCCGAAAAAAGAGGCTGGCATATTTGCGAAGAAGTAATCGTCGAAATCGTCGATCCGGATTCAGGTAAACGTGTTGAACCCGGCCAGTTGGGTGAGGTTGTTGTTACCAGACTGAATGATGTTTTTTTTCTGTTTCGATTCGGCACAGGTGATCTTTCGAGTTTGACGGAAGAAGCATGTCCGTGCGGAAGAACATCTTATAAAATGAACGGTATCGCAGGAAGGGTAGGGGATGCGGTAAAAGTGAGGGGACTCTTCATTGCTCCCAGCCAGCTGAGTACAATAAAGGAACGCTTTAATAATATAAACTATCAGATTGTTATCACAAGAGAATCATATCGTGACTACGTGACTGCGGTCATAGAAACCGGCAATGATGAGCACCAGCTTACTGAGCGATTTGAAAAACATTTTCAGAGTATATGTACGGTAAAAATAGATGCCTTTGAACTGGTGACGCCGGGGAGCATATCCGATGGTGACAAAATGTTGATTGATAAGAGAAACTGGGAATAATTCCATCATACTTTTGCAGCCATTGATACGTCTTTTAATTTAAGCTGTATAGAATTTCTTCCGTTCCAATTATTGATGTGCGGAGTAAATGCAGCATCGATCCTTGACTCTGATATGAGATTCAGCAAATGTCCCTTACTAAACCATATGCAGTCATGGTTGGTATCGTTTTCAGTCAGCCGCATTCGGAGGTGATTGTTCCCCACTGTTGTCAGGAATGTTGACATAATATTTTTAACGTACAGTATTGGTTCCGGATTCATGTTGCCGAATGGAGACAGCTTTTCTATATCTGAAATGAGGTTGTAATCAATTTCGCTGAGATGACATTCAGCATCAATCATTGTTTTCGGTGAAAGATCTTCCATGTCAAGCTCGGTTATCATAGCGTTGTCAAGTGCTTGAGATAATTGTTCTATGTTTTCTTCCTCTATTGAAATACCGGCGGCATATCTATGACCTCCGTAAGACATGAGTAAATCACCGCATCTATCCTTTAACCCTTGGTACAGATTAAACTCAGCAATACTTCTTCCCGATCCTTTTCCCATACCATCCTTTAAACAGATTAAAATCGCAGGACGATAATACCTGTCTACGAGTTTTGATGCGACAATTCCAATGACGCCGGGATGCCATTCGGAAGAAGCAAGAACGATGGACTTTATTTCGTGACGGTCATATTTTGCATCAATCCTTTCAAGTATTTCATTGAGAATCGATCGTTCAATTTCCTGGCGTTCTCTATTATACCCGTCAAGTAGAAGAGCGACTCTTGAGGCTTCTCTCATATCTTCCGTCAGTAACATCTCAACGGCATCGCCAGGTGAACCGATTCGACCTGCCGCGTTTATTCTCGGAATGAGCTTAAATGACGCGTCTGTCGAATTAACGTTATCGTAATCTAACCCACTTTTTTCACGTAATGCTTTAATACCAGTCCTTTTTCCTTGAGTAATGATGTCCAGACCGATTTTGGCAAATATTCTATTTTCATCGATGAGCGGAGAAATATCACCGATTGTACCAAGAGCAACAAGGTCCAAATACTCTTTGAGATTCGGATATGTTTTGCCCTCCCAAAATCCAGTCTGTCGAAGCCTTCCTCTGAGAGCTATGAGGAAATTAAAAACAATACCCACACCTGCCAGGTGTTTAAAGGGGAACATACAATCGCTACGATGGGGATTAATGGCTGCCACCGCATTCGGCAGTACTTCAGGAACCTCATGGTGATCGAGTACAATCGTGTCCATACCGAGAGCTCTTGAATATTCCACTTCATCACAATCTGTAATGCCACAATCGACGGTTATTATTAGTGTGACCCGGTCATGTTTTAACTTGTCGAGAGCATCCTTGTTAAGTCCGTATCCTTCTTTAATCCTGTCAGGGATATAATATGTAATATTAGTATGAACTCGTGACAGAAACTTCACGAGAACAGCAACTGATGTAATGCCATCGGCATCATAATCACCATAAACGGCTATCCTTTCCCCGGATGAAATTGCCCGTATCACTCGATCCACTCCCTCTTCGATGTCCTTCATAAGAAAAGGATTGTGAAGGTCTTTCAGGGATGGATGTAAAAACTTATTCGCGTCATCAGGAGTCAAAATATGACGGTTTACCAATATCTGGGATATGATAGGATTAAGGCCAAGTTCATCCTCTAACAAGCGTTGCGCCTTTCTATCTGCATCGGGCAATATCCATTGGGTTGTAGGAAGCATTTTCGACGTCTTCTTAATTTTTTATCTGCTATCTTATATACTCTCTTGACGGCATATTACCAAGGAACTGTCTCATGTCAAGAGGAGATTTATTTCTTGATATTTAAAAAACCGGATGTTACATATCAATCACCTTGCCACTGAAGAAAAATGTCAAACAAAATTATTAAGAAAGTTCTGAAGTTAAAGCGAAAAGACATAGCCTACATCAAATTTATTTTTGAAGGATATGAAGGTCTTGGAATAGTTACAACCATTGATAGCGGTAAATCTCTTATCGAAATATCAATGATGCCTGATTTTGTATCCGATATCAATGAGATACTCGATGCATTACGAGAAGAAATAATATTTCAAGAAGTTGATATCACCAACATAGAAAGGAACCATCATGAACAGCAGATTTCATAAATTCTTCTTTATCGTGTTTCTCGTACCTTTCCTGGTCGGTATGGGTTCCATTTTCGGAGAGGATTCTCCTGATAAGATTCCCGTTCCCGAACTAAAATATACGGCAATGTTTATTGATCAGATGGATGTCATAACGGAATGTACTGAGGTCAGTATACAGGGCAAGACATATCTGGAAGGGAAAAAAGGGGAGGGACTCTATACAATACCATTTGAAAACATAAAAAGTATTCTGTTTATGCTCAAAAAGGGAGAACTTACAGGTATTGTAAAACTTAGGGACGGAAGCAAGACCACACTCATCTTAATGATAGATCATAAAGCGTATGGTAAGGCACACGTTGGAACCTTTCAGATTAAACTGATCAATCTCAAAAAAATGGAATTCCTCAATAAAGACAAAAAATAAAGGGGAATCGATTTCCCCTTTCATAATCAAAAAAGTGTCGACCCGTTTTTAAACGGCTTTTTTAACAAAACCGGAACGCAGGCACCGGGTACATACTTTCATTCTCTTTATGGTTCCCGTTTTTTCATTCACAACCCGAAACTTCTGAAGGTTAGGGTACCATATCCTTTTTGTCTTATTGTTTGCGTGACTGACTTTATTCCCTACGGATGGCTTTTTCCCGCAAACTTCACAGACTCGAGCCATATTATAACTCCTTTAAGAAAATTGAATTGATACCTACCTCATATAATTTAATTATGCAAGTCTTTTTTGTCCCGGATAATTTTTAATATGGCGATGCGAGATAAAGAGTGCTGCACCATGACTCAAACTGAAAGTGGTTTCACGATCCAGGTACCAGGTGCCTTTTCAGATGAGATGTGCGTTTTAAAATAGTCGTATCTGTCCGGGCTCAATTTGTCATGGAAGGCGGCTGACCGGTTGCCTCGAGAACTCGCATCCAGATATTGCCGTTCGGATCAACCTTTTTACGTGTCGTCACCGTCCCTATCGGTAGATGAACATATTCATTATTGAATAATCCAACAACCATCCCTGTTTTTCCTGCCATACCGGCATGAACGGCATACTGCCCCATTATAGCGCAGTAAAGACTATCACTCGCATTGGCAGGGACACTTCGTATTGTATAACTGGGATCAATATACTTGAGGTTGATTTCCATTCCTATCTTCTTGAAATATTCCGTTATTCGACCTTTCAAGAGAAGACCTATGTCATGAAGTCTCACATTTCCCGAGGCATCTGTTTCAATATTATCTGATTCGTCATATAAATCCTGTCCCGCACCTTCGGCAACGAGAATAACCGCATGATTGCTCTTCTTTAAACGTTTTTCCAGCGTTTTCAAAAACCCGTTATCGCCTTCAAGGTCGAAAGAAACTTCCGGTATTAGTACTAAATTAACATCATTTTGCGCCAGGGCCGCACTGACCGCGATATGCCCTGATTGTCGACCCATAATTTTTACAAGACCGATTCCCATGGGGGCACCCTTAGCTTCCACATGAGCACATCCAATCACTTTGACTGCTTCAGAAATGGCCGTATCAAAGCCGAATGTCTTATCGATGAGATTAAGGTCATTATCGATTGTTTTCGGTATGCCGATAACGCTTATATTCAACTGTCTCCTAGTAATTTCTTCCGTAATGAGTTCTGTTGCTCTCATTGTTCCATCACCGCCGATGCAGAACAACATATTAATGTTCATCTGATAAATTGAATCGACGATTTCTTCAATATTCTGTCCGCCTCTTGACGATGAAAGTATACTTCCCCCCAGCGTATGTATATCTTTAACTAGATCCGGTGTTAATTCCATAACATCATGACCGTACTTCGGTATAAATCCTTGAAAACCATATCGTATTCCGATAATATTTTTCACTCCATAGCGATAGTAGAGCTGCATGACCACTGTACGGATCACGTCGTTGATCCCGGGACACAGGCCGCCACAGGTAACAACGGCAGCCTTCACTTTTTTCGGATCAAAATAGATCATTTCCCGTGGGCCGGCAACTTCTATGGAGAGTGGTTGACCATTCTTGTCTTTTATCGTAGCGAATTGTTTCCGGTCCATATTAAAGAGAATCCGTTTATCGTCCCGCGTATAATATCCGGGCGAGTCAGGGGAGGGAATTTTTCTTTCTCCCAGGTTTTTGATAGCAAAATCATATTCCAAATTTTTCATATTACTGATCTCCACTAACCAGATTTGCGGCATTTAGGCCGGATATAAATTCGCCTTCAAAGCCGAGACCTGCAAGAAGCATTCCCCCCGTAACGTACACATTCTTGACGGGAGTTTTATTTGTCAGAGGTGCAACACCATAAATTGAATTTCTTTTCAACGAGTATTTAAGATTCAATATTTCCTGGTATTTTCTTGATATATCGATTGATTTTTCGATATTGACGAAGTCAAGATTTTCCATGAAGAATGGAAAGAATTTCTCAATATTTTTCAAGATGCCCGCTGCCACATATGTCAAATTTTCGTCACTTAAACGCAAGGGAGAGTCATCAAGGAATACCGTTGCACTCAATGCACGCCTGCCACTGGGTGCACGTTCCGTGTCGTTCCGAAGACTTGTTTCTAAAAAAACAAGATTGTTATTTGTCAGGGGTTTTTCTTCATCGAAAACAAGCATTACATATGAGGCAAGTTTCTCCGGTAACCCTTTATCATGGAGACCCATATGTATTGTAAACGGATAGGTTGCTTTTCCGATTGTCATGTATTTCTTTACGTATTTTGAAAATCTTTTATCATTGAGAATGATCGGTTTAAATTTTTCCCACTTTGAACTGATAATGACATCATGGGCGGCAATCGTAAATGTTTCGTCGTCGGCAAGAATATCTGTCTTGATGTCTTCATTAATATTTAATCGGAGAATAGAACATCCTTTTATTAATGTACCTCCTAATGCCTGAAACTTTCTTTCACATTCAATCAGGAGATTGTGTTTTCCGCCCATGAGATAGTAAGAGGTATTCAAAAGTGATGCGAGTGCACAGGTCACAGAGAGAGGGGGATCGATGCCTGTTTGAAGGTTCGAAAGCAGAAGGATTTCGGCATCAATGATTGTTTTCAAGGGTACGGGCTTCTGAACAGCTTTAAATCTCCTCGACAGTTTTTTTTTGTGCAACAGTAACGCCGGGATATTGAACATCAGTTTGAACGATTCCTGAAGAGTCCTCGGGAAAATGTATGGATTTTCACGTATCAAATCCGATATAATCGTGCAGCTCTTCATAACGGAATCAAAGAATTTCTCATATCCGTCAGTATCAATAAGAAGTTCTCTCCGTATTTCTTCAAGTTGAAATTTAATTCCGCTGAAGAGATCAAGTCTGTGTTTCTCAAAAACTATCTGAAGAGAGGGGTGTAATGAATAGAGCGTTGTTTGATCGGCCAACGGAATATCCATTGCCGCTAAGAATTGACGGAACCTCTGTTCATGGCCGAAGCCGGACCACGGGAAAGGATCGATATTAAATAGATATCCCGATTCTGAATAAAAATCGGGGATATTCCCTTCACGTATCCATGCTGTTTTTCTTCCTCTTCGAACAGCAGTCAGTGCAGCCACAAGTGAGCTAATGTCGTTTCCTATTATGATAGTATCGTACATAGTCCTCTGCTACCTTTTCTGATGATATGAGCTTTATACCAACCGAATAGAGAAGTGCTGATGTTACTCCCATACCACTTGTAAGAACATCACCTTGTTTTATAAAATTAACTCCGCACGACGGACTTTTTTCCTTCATAACCGCAGTGTCAATTTTCATGAGCTGTGCAATCATTTTTACTTCTTCTGCACCTCTCAAAAAGTGTTCCGTCACATCGTCACCTATTGAGTTAATAACTTTTGTGTGTCCATTGATAACATCAGGTCCGCTTCCGTTGTTTATGGTAGCAGGAGAACGGGGTGTTGGAAGCCCCCCGAGTTGTTCAGGGCAGAGAGGGATAAAAATTGCATCAGGTATCAACGAAAGCAACTCCTTATCAAAGCGACTTTCTCCATCATATCTGCACTTAATACCCAGAAGGCATGCGCTGATGATAATCATTGTTGGTTTTAAAATTTTGTTAGTGGAGGATTATGCAACGGGGTTTCGTCGATCCTTTTATGATCTTTCACTATAACTTTACGGCCAATGATTTCAAGCTTACCCTCGGCATAAAATTGGATTGCCTGAGGAAATATCCTATGTTCTTCTCTGAGAATCCTCTGTTGAAGCGTTTCTGCAGTGTCGTCATTATAGACGGGAACAACTGACTGAATGATAACCGGACCCGTGTCCACACCTTCATCGGCAAAATGAACGGAGCATCCTGAAAACTTCACGCCATAATCAAACGCCCGCTCCTGAGCGTGAATTCCTTGAAAAGAAGGAAGTATGGCCGGATGTATGTTCATGATTCTCATTGGAAAGGCCTTTATAAAGAGCGGGGTCAAGATTCTCATAAACCCCGCCATTATAACCAGTTCCACTGAATAAGAATTAAGGACATCGATCATCTCTTGATCAAATTCATTTCTATCATTGAAATTATTATGGTCGATGACGACTGCAGGAATGTTATGTTTTTTAGCTCGTTCAAGGGCATACGCATCAGGATTATTGCTGACAACCACTTTGATAGATGCATCAAGATTACCCTGTTCTATCTGATCAATGATCGATTGGAAATTGGAGCCGCTTCCTGAAACGAGAATACCAATGTCTACTATCTTTCTCATCGTCTTTCTCACTTAAATAATACAGCTGGCTGGTCTTTATCTCTTTTGGCAATGGAACCTATCATTGAGGCGGTTTCACCAAGGACTTCCAGTCGTTCCATTGTTTCTTTCGATTCCTTCTTGGGAACCACAATCATCATTCCGATGCCCATATTGAATACTCGAAACATTTCCATTTCGTCGATGTTTCCCGCTTCCTGAATGATTTTGAAAATCGGAGGTATTTCCCAACTTCCTTTCGTAATTACTGCCTGGCAGGGAGTCGGTAAAATGCGGGGGATATTATCCCAAAAACCTCCTCCGGTGATATGGATAATTCCCTTTATCGTAAAATTCTTGATGATATTAAGAAGACTTCTTACATAGATTCTTGTCGGACGAAGCAGTTCCATTCCTATCGATGTACCAAGCTCCTCCATTGTGTCATCTGCACGCAATTTTAATTGTTCAAACAGCACATTTCGGGCAAGAGAAAAGCCGTTACTATGGATGCCGTTAGATGCCAATCCTATAATTTCATCTCCGACTCTTATTTCCGAACCATCGATGAGCTTATCACTCTCAACAACACCGACACAAAAACCTGCAAGATCGTACTCATTCTCTTGATAAAATCCCGGCATTTCGGCGGTTTCCCCACCAATCAATGCGCAGCCGGATTGAATGCATCCTTCCGCGATACCCTCGATAATTTTGACGCTTGTTTCAAGATCAATCTTCCCGGTCGCAATATAATCGAGAAAGAAAAGGGGTTCTGCTCCCTGAACGATCAAATCGTTGGTACTCATAGCCACCAAATCAATACCAACGGTGTCATGTTTATTCATCATTTGAGCTATTTTGAGTTTTGTGCCGACTCCATCGGTGGATGATACAAGGATTGGATTTTTGTATTTTTCCGTGTCCAGATGAAACAAGCCCCCATAATTACCAATATTGCTCAGGACTTCCTTACGTGACGTTGATTTTATGAATGGTTGAATTTCTTGGATAAACGTACCGGCCTTATCGATATCAACCCCGGCATCCTTATAAGATGTTGATTTCTTTTTTGCCATAGACACCCCATACTGTAGCTCTGACGCATACTATTGAGATTATTCAACGGTTGATGAGTAACCCAAATCATGAGAAATGTCAATTCTTTCCTTGTAAATTACAGGTATATCTGTTAGTTAAATTGAGCTTTGTATTTGAAATCATTTGGCAATTATATTGTGGTACCGTCTGATGCAAAATCTCACCGAAATTGTAAAGAAAATTGAAGCACCCTTACTGTTTCTTTCAAAAGATGGTTATAAAAACCTGCCTCTCGTCAAAAATTTTGAAAATAGTATGCTGAGATTTATCGATAGATTGAAAAATTTTGCAAACATCTCAACCCACGATGGTGCCTTCGGAATCATCCTGAAAAATAAGACAAGGGAGCTTGAAAAAACATTTTTGAATTTCGATACTTGTTCCATAGACGATAAAAAAGAACGTATTGATCGGGCATTGGCAATCGTAAGGGATATGCTTCGTCACTGTAATGAATTAACCCGATCATCTTCCGGACAGAAAACGGCAGTTGATGCTGATGATGTAAAGCGAAAGGTAGATGGCCTGTACGAAAAATTATCTCTCCCCGTTCAATATGTGAAAGGTATTGGGCCGAAAGTCTCACAATTACTCGGCAAAAAAAACATAAAGACCGTCGAGGATTTACTCTACTTTTTCCCCCGTAAATACGAAGACAGGCGATCGCTGAAACAAATATCTTCAACGATAGTCGGAAATAGAGAAACAATCATCGGGAATATAGTCGATGTAAGGATACAACGATACAGAAATACAAAAATCTTTGAAGCAGCCATTGATGATGGGAGCGAAAAACTTGTCGCCAAGTGGTTTCATGGAAATTTTGACTACTTGAGAAAGACCTTTAAAAAGGGAGATCGGTTTATTCTGACCGGTGATATAAAAAGTTACCTCTTTGAAAAAAATATGATTCATCCCGATTTTGAAAGACTCGACGAAGGAAGTGATGAACTTCTCCATTTCAAAAGAATCGTTCCTGTCTATTCTGAAACGACAAGTCTTCATCAGAAGTATATAAGAAAGATTATGATGAATGCTGTTCATGGTTATCGTTCATATATGGTCAGTCCGATTCCTCAGGAAATATGCGAAAGAAATGGACTTGTCGATATCAATGAATCTATAAAGAACATCCATTTCCCCGATTCGGATCAGAATATTGATTTATATAACGGTTTTAAGTCGGCAGCCCACCGGAGAGTGGTATTCGATGAATTTTTCTTTTTTGAATTAGGCATGGCGCTCAAAAAGAAAGGGTACATACTGGATACAGGTATAAAATTCAATACGGAGGGACCGTTGGTTGATAAATTCCTCCGTGTCTTGCCCTTTACATTAACCAATGCCCAGATGCGAGTCATTGAAGAAATACATCATGATATGGCAGAAAAATATCCGATGAACAGACTCTTACAGGGTGACGTGGGAAGCGGTAAGACCGTTGTTTCAATGGTCTCCATGATAACAGCATGTCAAAACGGGTATCAGTCAGCCATAATGGCACCAACGGAAATATTGGCAGAACAGCATTTTTCGAATATTCAGGGCTGGTCCGCCTCTCTCGATTTGACGGTTTGTCTCCTAACGGGCAGTACAAAAACAAGGGAGCGCAAAGAAATCATACAAAGAATCGAAACCGGTGATATAAATATTATTGTTGGCACCCACGCGCTGATACAGGAAGGTATTAATTTTAAAAATCTGGGTCTTGTGGTTATCGATGAACAGCATCGTTTTGGCGTCGTTCAAAGAGCAATTCTTCGGGAAAAGGGAATAAATCCCGATGTCCTCGTAATGACTGCCACGCCGATTCCAAGGACCCTTGCAATGACAGTCTACGGAGATCTGGATATTTCTGTCATCGACGAATTACCTCCCGGTAAAAAGCCGATTAAAACTAAGGTATTTTATGAATCCAGCCGTCACAGGGTCTATGACATTATCAGAAAAGAAATCGGGAAGGGCAACCAGGTCTTTATTGTGTACCCCCTCGTTGAAGAATCGGAAACCCTCGATCTTAAAGATGCAACGGGGATGGCGCGTCATCTTCAGGAAGATACTTTCCCCGAGTTTAAAGTAGGTTTGATACACGGTAAAATGAAAGGCCGTGAAAAAAACAAAATTATGGATCAGTTTTTAGAAAAGAATATTAATATTCTTGTTTCAACCACCGTTATCGAAGTCGGTATAGACATTCCTACGGCATCCCTCATGATTATAGAACATGCTGAACGATTCGGTCTCTCGCAATTACACCAATTGAGAGGACGGGTAGGACGCAGTGATGTTCCTTCCTACTGCATCTTAATCGTCCATCATTATGGGTCAGATGAAGCCAGGAGAAGGCTTCGTGTCATGGAGCAAACGAATGACGGCTTTGCAATTGCTGAGGAAGATCTGGCTATTCGTGGTCCCGGTGATTTCATGGGAACGCGGCAATCAGGGCTTCCCGATTTTAGAGTTTCAAACATATTACGAGATGCAATAATTCTCAACAGAGCGCGGCAAGAGGCCTTTTCTCTTGTAAAGGATGATCCCTATCTTGCAAAGCCGGAACATGCAATGTTGAAGGAAGTTCTTCTCAGACGATGGCAGGGCAGACTTGACTTCGCAAAGACGGGATAGCATTTTAAAGAAATATTTTTTGACAAACGAACACAAACTGTTATAGCAAATTGTTTGATCCAAAAAGGTATTAACGTCAACGTTTTCTGAGAAAGGATGCTGACAGATGGGAAAAGACATTTACTTGGGTCTCATAGGGTTTGGTACCATAGGAACTGGTATTGTTAAGCTCCTTCAGGAAAATGAAGATCTCATTCAAAAGCGATTAGGAGCACGGCTGGTAATAAAAAAGATAGTGGATCTTGATATCGAAACACCGAGAATCGTGTCGATTAGAAAAGATATTCTGTCAACCGATACAAACGATATCTTAAATGATCCCGACATTTCGATTGTTATTGAACTTATAGGAGGATATGAACATGCGAAGTCTTTTATCCTGAATGCCATGCGAAAGAAAAAGCATGTTGTTACGGCCAACAAGGCACTGCTTGCTACGTACGGAGAAGAAATATTTACCGTTGCTGAGGAGGAAGAAGTCAATATTGGTTTTGAGGCATCTGTGGGGGGGACTATTCCGATCATCAAGACATTGAGAGAAAGTCTCGTGGGAAACAACATCAAATCGGTCTTCGGCATCATGAACGGAACATCGAATTACATTCTTTCCAAAATGACTGATGAAAAAAAACCATTTGATGTCGTATTGAAAGAAGCCCAGGATTTTGGTTTTGCCGAAGCCGATCCCACATACGACATTGAGGGAATCGACACGGCACATAAACTTGCACTCACCCTGTCACTTGCTTATGGGAAAAGAGTCAATATGGAAGATATCTACATGGAAGGTATCTCCGCCATAAATTTGCAGGATATCGAATTTGCAAAGGAATTCGGATACAAAATAAAACTCCTTGCCATAGCGATCCACCGGGATAAAGTCATTGAAGCCCGGATACACCCGACAATGATTCCTTTCGATCATATTCTCGCCAATGTGGGCGGAAATTACAACGCCTTTCACTTCATCGGAGATGCGTCAGGGTCGGTCTTTTTACACGGACAGGGTGCAGGTATGATGCCGACGGCAAGTGCCGTTGTGTGCGATCTCGTCGATACGGCACGAGATATGATGAAAGGAATATCTCGTCGGGTTCCCTTGCGTTCATTTCCCGAGAAAAACATTGATGACATTCAACTCATGTCCATGGATGATATCGTAACAAATTACTACTTCAGGTTTTCTGCTTATGATCGTCCCGGCGTGCTTTCGAAAATATCCGGTATATTGGGCACTCATAACATCAGTATCGCTGCAGTCATTCAAAAAGGAAGAAAGCAGGACGGTGTCGTACCGGTGGTCATGACGACACATCCTTCAAGAGAAAGAAATGTACAGGAAGCCCTCAAAGAAATCGATAAGCTCGATGTGGTGGGTAGAAAGACAATGCTGATCAGAATAGAGGATGAAAGGTTACAATGAAATATATAGTACTACTTGGTGACGGAATGGCTGATTACCCCCTTGAAGCACTCGGAGACAAAACACCGCTCGAGTATGCCCGAACCCCTCACATGGATAAAATAGCAGCTGAAGGTACAATCGGGTGCATAGACACTATACCACCGGGATTCGATCCCGGCAGTGACGTGGCTAACCTGTCAGTTTTGGGATATGATCCGGAAAAGTATTTCACAGGACGGGGGCCACTCGAAGCGGCAAGCATGGGGGTACGGATGAATCCGAATGATGTGGCCTTCAGATGCAACCTGGTTACCCTTGGATTCGATGATACTATCGTAATGGAAAGCTTTAATGCAGATCATATAACGTCTCAAGAAGCAAGCGAAATCATGAATGATCTCAATAATGAAATTGGATCCGAAACCATACATTTTTATGCCGGTGTCGGATACAGGCACCTCATGGTCTGGAAGATTGGGTCTGTTGTCATCAAAGCAACTCCTCCCCATGATATTGTTGGTCAGAACATCCAATCCTATCTTCCCCACGGAGCAGGTTCTGAAACAATAACGGAGATCATGTACCGATCACAGGAAATCTTGAAGGACCACCCCATCAACAGATCTCGGCTGTCACAGGGGAAGAAACCGGCCAACTCAATATGGCTCTGGGGACAGGGAAGAGCACCCGATATGGATCCCATGACCAAAAAATATCATTTGAAAGGCGGCATGATATCGGCAGTTGATCTTCTGAACGGTATTGGCGTATATGCCGGTCTCGACAGTATTCATGTGGCGGGTGCGACAGGATATACGGACACCGATTACCGGGGAAAGGCACAGAAAGCATTAGAATTTCTACAAGATAACGATTTTATTTTTGTTCATGTCGAGTCAATTGACGAGATGGGACATGAAGGAAACATAGAAGGGAAAGTGAAGGCCATCGAGGATTTCGATCAAAAGGTGGTAGGTACCATATTGGATGGAATACATGAGATTGATGAGTTCAGAGTACTGGTATTAAGTGACCATCCAACACCCATCGATGTGAAAACTCATGTTTCAGATCCGAGTCCTTTTGCCGTGTATTCGTCACGAAATATTGAGAATCTCGATAGAGGAACACCTTTTAACGAAACAGCAGCACGAGATTCAGGCATCTTGATTTCTCCGGGCTATCTCCTGATGAATCATTTTATTGTGGATTGGAGAAAGTTTATTGAAGAAAAACGAGGTTAAAATACGAGTAATTTACGCTGATACCGATGCAATGGGGATTGTGTATCATGCGAACTACTTTCGATGGTTCGAGATCGGGAGGACGGAATTGCTTCGTGAAATGGGGGTAGTGTATGCGGAGCTTGAAACAGAGGGCTATTACCTTCCCCTGACACGTTCGTCCTGTCACTATCTTGCTCCGGCACGATATGATGAAACCATTATTGTTGAAACAACGATATCCTATTTCAGGCGAGCCAGTATAAAGTTTGACTATAGTATCTGGGATGAAAAGAAGGAAACGGTCCTTGTTGAAGGATGTACTCTCCACGCGTTTACCAGTGCTGAAGGGAAAATTGTCAGGGCACCCCGGGAACTGGTCGATAAAATTAAAAAATCATTGTCGTGAAATAATGTAAAACCATAGTAAACGAAAGCCTTTATGCATATGGTATTTTATTAATGGAGTATAATAATGGCAAAAATAATTGTTAAAAAGGATTTAAAGGAACAGGACCAGTTTGTCACATTTTCAACGAAAGTTATCCAATATGCTTCTACAAATAAAAGGAAGATATATCTTTTTTCAGGAATTTTTGTTCTTATCCTCCTTTTGTCCGCTGGAGGATATTTCTACAAACAGTCCTATGAAAAAAAGGCTCAGGAAATGTATTCATTGGCCTATAATTCATATCGAACCGTGAACGGCGATACTGATAAGGAGACGTATACCAAGGCCGTTGGTCTCTATCAGGAATTAATAAAGAAATACCCCCGAAGCAGAGCGGCTTCAGTGGCCTCTTACAATCTGGGAAACATATATTTCAAACTTGGTGAAATTGATAAGTCAATCGATGCCTATAATGAATTTCTCCGTACATCTTCGAAAAACAACATACTGACAATGTTTGCTTATTATGGTTTGGGGTATTGCTATGAAGCACAAAAAAAATATGATAAGGCACTGGATTCTTTCAGTAATATAGGATTACATAACGCGGGAACATTTTACCTTGCCATGAATTACAATAACATGGCTCGAATTTATGAGGAAATGAATAAGCACGATAAAGCTCAAGAGTATTATGAGAAAGCTCTGAAACAAACGACCGATCCTGTAATGGAAAGGCTCATAAAAAGAAAAATGTCTACATTGAGTTATTATAAATGAAGGACAAGGAGAAAAATTGACGATGAAACGACTGATGTCAGGGAATGAGGCAATTGCACGAGGTGCGTATGAATATGGCGTTTCGTTTGCTTCTGCATATCCCGGAACTCCGAGTACTGAAATTACTGAGGAATTTTCAAAATATGAAGGTGTTTATGCTGAGTGGTCCCCGAATGAAAAGGTTGCCCTTGAAGTCGGAATTGGTGCGGCTGTTGCCGGTGCAAAGGCATTGGTTGTCATGAAACATGTCGGAGTCAACGTTGCAGCAGATCCTCTCTTTACCGTGAGTTATACGGGAATCAACGGGGGGCTTGTCATTATTACTGCAGATGACCCGTCTCTCCATAGCTCACAGAACGAGCAGGACAACAGAAATTATGCACGATTTGCAAAGCTTCCCATGCTAGAGCCGTCTGACAGCCAAGAGGCAAAAGAATTCATAAAACATGCCTTTGAGATGAGTTCGAAATTCGATACTCCCGTTTTTTTGAGAATGACAACCAGGGTATCCCATTCTAAATCTGTTGTTGAACTGGAAGATCGCGTTGAACATGAAGATACGCTTGCTATTCAGCATAATCCTCAAAAATATGTGATGGTACCCGCAAACGCCAGAACACGAAGGGTAGAAGTAGAAAAAAGGATGTTGGAGCTCAGGAAATTTTCTGAAACGTTTTCTGAAAATAAAATTGAAATAAACGATACGGAAAACGGGATCATAACGTCGGGAATGTCGTATAATTATACGAAAGACGTATTCCCCGACTATTCATATTTAAAACTTGGCATGGTTTATCCGTTGCCCGTCAATATGATCAGAGAATTTGCATCGAAAGTCAAAAAGATCTATGTTGTAGAGGAACTTGATCCTTTTTTCGAAGAACAGATCAGGGCATTGGGAATAGATGTTATCGGTAAAGAGATCTTCCCGTATACCAATGAGTTTGATCCGGGAGTGGTTCAGACGGCAATCATGGGCGAATCTTCTCATAAAGAAGGTAACGTAACGGTTCAAATCCCCATGAGGCCTCCTAATCTATGCCCTGGTTGTCCACACAGAGGTCTCTTCTATGTTCTGGGGAGGCTCGACGCATTCATTGCCGGTGACATAGGATGCTATACCCTTTCATTCATGAAACCACTTGAAGGGATGGACTCGTGCATCTGTATGGGTGCCAGCATCGGTATGGCCCACGGTATGAGTCATGCCCTGAAAGAAAAGGGAAAGGGAAAGATTGTTGGTGTCATCGGCGATTCGACTTTCATTCATTCGGGCATTACATCCCTCCTTAATACGGCCTATAATAATAGCAATGTTGTTATTGTTATAGCTGATAACAGAACAACAGCTATGACTGGAATGCAGGATCACCCTGCAACGGGAACCACACTTCAGGGAAGAAAAACAAAGGAATTGAATTTTGCAGCCCTCGGTACCGCTCTGGGCATTGTTAGCGTCAGGACTATCAATCCTTTTAATATAAAAGAGACACGAAGTGTCATGAAGGAAGAGCTTTCAAAAGACGGTCCTTCTCTTGTCCTGTCAAATGCTCCGTGTGCACTTTTGAGAAGCAAACAAGATGAAAAGGTAACGCCGCTAAGAATAGATCCTGATAAATGTACCGGATGTAAGTTGTGTCTCAGATTAGGATGTCCCGCTATTTCATGGAAAAATTTTGAAGATTTGTCGGATACACTGATTCAAAAGAAAACAAAAAAACAGGAGGGAATAGCCACCATTGATCCTTCCCTCTGTAATGGATGTACCCTCTGTGAACAGCTGTGTAATTCCGGATCGATTGAGGAGGTACAGACCAATGAGTAATGCGACGAAAAGCATTTTGCTTGCCGGAGTCGGAGGACAGGGGATCCTTCGTGCGAGTGATATTCTATCACAGGTTATGATTGAAGCAGGATACGATGTTAAGAAAAGTGAAGTTCACGGTATGGCTCAACGAGGTGGTTGTGTTACGAGTCACGTACGATATGGTAAAAAAGTATATTCTCCGATAGCGAAAAAGGAGGATGTGGATATATTGTTATCATTCGAAAAGTTGGAAACCCTGAGATATTTGAACTTTATGAAACCGGACGGTACGATCATTATCAATAACACTGAAATATATCCACCGTCGGTGAATCTGGGAGAGTCAAAATATCCCCGGAATGTCGTTGAAGAAGTTACCCGTCACTTCAATGATGTAAGAGTAATTAATGCTTCAGACATTGCTAATCAAGCAGGAAACATGAGAACGGTAAACACGGCAATGCTGGGCGCTCTGTCGGTGAAATTGAATATAGGTATTAAGATCTGGGAAGATGTTCTTCATATCGCTTTTCCTGAAAATGTATTTAAGGAAAATCTTGATGCCTTTAATCTTGGAAGGAATGCATGAATCGGTTTTTTTTTCTTTCCCTCAGCTTTATACTTTTATTGTCTGTGCTATCGCTTGAGGCAAGGGCAGGTGGGGTAAGGATCGATTACAAAAAGCAATTTGGTTTTGCCGAAAGGCTCTTCGAGGAAAGCGATTATTTCAGGGCAATTACCGAATACAAAAGATTCATCTTCCTTTATCCTGATAATCAGCTCTGTGAAAACTGTTTCTTCAGGATCTGCGAAAGTTATTACGGAGCCCGAAGGTGGGAGAATACGATTACCGCACTGGAACAGTTTATTACACGATATCCCCGCAGTTCCCTGCTCAACGAAGCGCTCTACCTCAAAGGAATGGCTGAAAAAAACCTCAAGATCTACGATGATGCTCTGTCATCCTTTCAACATATAATCGATTCTGGTCAAGTATTATTGAGAGATAAGGCATATTTCCAGAGTGCGCTCATCTTTATCGATTTAGAAAATTGGAGTAGAGCGCGAGAATATTTTTCAAACATTTCCAAAGAAAGTACACTGTATCCTTCTGCATGGATTTTCTCAACCGGTCTGGAAACTGTCGACAGTGTCCCCAGTAAATCGCCGGCACTTGCAGGTACTTTAGCCGCAATCATTCCAGGTGCCGGTCATCTTTATACAGAAAGACCTCGAGATGCTCTTGTTGCCTTTCTTCTCAACGGTGCCTTTATATGGGCAGCCGTTGAACTTTTTGATGATGATGAGTATGTGGCAGGTGGAATCGTTACGTTTTTTGAACTCGGATGGTATACAGGTAATATTTACAGTGCCGTCAGCAGTGCTCATAAATATAATAGAAGAGCCAAAAATAATTTTATTAAAAATTTAAAGGACAGGACTAATATTTCCTATTATTTTGACAATGAAAATTCCCATCATTGTTTAACGTTAAGTGTTAATTTTTGAAGGGTACCATGTCGAATATAAAAGTTATTATATTTTTGTTTGTCCTAACTATTTCCCCATTTTCATTTGGTATCGCCACTGAACACGATTCTTTTAATCCCTGGAATTTCAACCAATCATCGCCATTGTCCATAATCGCACACAGTATTTCAAAGAAGGATAGCATTCCTGCATATTTTCTTAAAAACAGTGTTGAATTTTTTATACATTATATTTCAAAGGTTGATGGTGATCGTTGCCAGATGCACCCTACTTGTTCATCGTATAGTTTGCAAGTAATTGATAAACATGGTTTTTTTACTGGAATAGTTATGACGGCCGACAGGCTTATCCACGAAAGCAATGAAATGGATTATGCCCCTTTGATAAGGGTGGGAAATCGATTTCGATACTATGATCCCATCTGCAATAATGATTTCTGGTGGTACAATGATGATACCCTTGACAAATAGCCTTCTGTTGATATTTTAAAACCATAACCTGTGATATATTCTATAATATGGCTGATGATTATTACAATATATTAGGTGTTGACAAGAAAGCCTCTCTTGACGACATAAAAAAGGCTTATCGTAAACTTGCGTTGAAATATCATCCAGATAAAAACCCTGATAATAAGGAAGCCGAAGAAAATTTTAAAAAATTAAACGAGGCGTATGCTGTTCTCAGTAACCCGGAAAAAAGACAGCAGTATGACAATTTCGGTTCCGATGCATTCAGCAGAAGATTCTCCCAGGAAGACATCTTCAGAGACTTCGATTTCAACCAGATATTAAGAGAATTTGGTTTTGGAAGAGGTGGTAGGAAGCAATCATTCAAGACAAGGGCAAGCGACCCATTTTCAGAAATCTTCGGGCGACAGCAGTATGGCCGACAGCATCGATCTCATAAGGGAAGTGATCTCGTCTATGAACTTAGTATTACCCTTGAAGACGCTTATTCAGGCTCTGAGAGGGCCATTTCAATTAACAAGATGGGAAAAACTGAAGAAATAAAGATAAAAGTGCCTCCCGGTATCAATGCAGGTCAGAAACTGAGAGTTCCCGGCAAAGGCAATACAAGCATGAATGATGGACCGCCAGGTGATTTATTTATAACAATACGCGTTGTGCCTCATCCTTTATTTACCAGAGATGGAGATGATATCTTTATACATAAAACAATAACGTTTTCTGAAGCTACCCTTGGAACATCAATCGATGTACCAATGCTCTCAGGCGATTCACGGCGAATTAGAATTCCGGCGGGAACGCAAAATAATACAAAGATTCGAATGCGTGGGTATGGAATTCCACATTTCCGCGGAACAGGAAAGGGAGATGAATTTGTTAAAATCACCATTGCTGTCCCAAAAAAGCTGACAAAAAACCAAAAGAAACTCATTGAAAGCCTTTCAGAAGCAGGCCTGTAAGAATTTACAGCTTAGAAATCTCAAATCAACCAACCTTTCCATAGATACCACACACACGGTCATTGACTTCCTACAATACTTGAACGAGGAATTAAGTCATACGTTAAATACCAATGTCTGATAAGATATGTTATGTAAACTTATAACTTCGTTTAATGTATATTACTGAATAAATGTTCTATTCTCTACTTATCCTTCTTTTTCTGATTGTAAAAAGACTATTCTGAACCTATGTGAGTTCTACAGCTCCAACTGCACCAAGCTTATCATTTACAATGATAACGATTCCAAGGACGCCCTTGATCCGAAACCCTACATCAAGGACCTTTTTTATGTCACCCTCACCTTTTACAAGATTACATAAATATGTTGCAGTTGCATCGGCAAGTGATGTCGATTTTGATGTGACACATACTGCGTCGGCAATACCAAAGCTTAATGAATGGCCAACCGTTCCTGACGATGTGCATATTCCTATGGGAGTATCTTCAGGTCTTATTAGAAGAGATACTTTATAGCTGAGAGGAGATTTACCGGCAAATATTGCAACACGTGCTTCATTATTGAAAGACTTTAAAAAATATCACCTCCATTTTCGACAATAATATTCTGAGAATGCTGTAAAAGGTCTGTTCCAACATACTGTGCGATAGCACCAGCCACGGCAGCCATAGGGCCAACACCGGAAATAATGGATGCTTCAATCATGTTTTTTATTATAGAAGGTGCAAAATCGTCCCGACAGATAGGTGTCAAAGAATTCAAAAAGGCAGGATGATACCGAATATACTCTTCCAAGTATTTCCGATGCTTGTGTACAGATTTTCTAGCAAAACGTTCAAGATTCCGGTCGGCACTGATATAAAGATCAGTTTCCTTAACCTGAAGGTGAAAAGATTTCAGCGTCCCTTTTGATACTCTGTTCCTGTACGTCCTTTGAAGATAGTCCATGTTTTAAGCTGTAAATAATATAAAAGTACATAACGTGTAACAATTAATGAAGAAAATGTGAACCTGAAGACTGAGTTCTAATTGTACTTAACTACATAAATCGTGTATTCCCGGTACCGATGATACTGTCTGCAGCATGTTTAATATCTTCATTTATATCGATCCGTAATGAATCCCCAAGATATATTATTGTTTCTGTCCTCTCAGCTTCTATTAAATGAATATATCCTTTATACTTACCCTTATGTTCTGCAAGTAAATTTTTAAGAAAGTAAATGACTCTTTCTTCTGTTTTTCTAATGTCAATCATAAAGTGGACAGAAGAAAAGGGCATTTTTATCGCTTCTTCAAGCAGGGTAATTTCAGATGCTATAATCTTCACGGTATCTTCACCGGCATCGACCTTTCCTCTTACCAGTAACGGTTCTTCACCACTAAGAGGTAAAAAAACATCCCGGTAAAGGTCAGAAAAAACAATAACGGTCACAACACCTTTCATATCTTCGAGTGTCAGATAGGCCATTGTGTCATTTCTTTTTGTCGTTATTTCACGAATGTTTGTAACTATTCCAGCACAAGAAACGTTATTACCATCTTCTTTTCGTGATACCGTTTCAGAATCGCAGTCTGCAACAAGATTGAGTTTACTACCAAAACGAAGGAGTGGATGACCGGTTATATAAAAACCAAGTGTTTCCTTTTCGTATGAAAGAATTGTATCCTGATCCCACTCAGATACATCGGGTAATGCAACTTCGGGAAAACGATCCATATCTGAAGAATCAAAGAGGCTGAACTGTCCACTTACCCTGTCTCTGCTTCTCTTCTGGGCTATGTCGACAATCCTTTCATATCCTTCCATCAATCGACATCTGTTTTCCTCCATTGCATCGAAAGCACCGCATTTTATCAGACTTTCTAATACTTTTTTGTTGATCTTCCGAAGATCTACCCTGTCACAAAAATCGTAAAATGAGGAAAATTTCTCGTTCATTTGCCGTACTTCAATGATTGATTCTACAGCGGCAACACCGACATTTTTCACTGCTGCCAGGCCAAATCGTATACTGTTGCCGCTGACACTGAAGTCTCTGTCCGACTCATTTATGTCGGGGGGCAGGACATCAATCCCCATATCCTTGCATGCAGTGATATATTTTATAATATTATCCCTATTGTTTTTTTCGCTGGTGAGCAAGGCGGCCATGAATTCAACCGGATAATGGGCTTTCAGATAGGCAGTTTGATACGAAATCATGGAGTACGCCGTGCTGTGAGACTTGTTAAATCCATATTCGGCAAATGTCTCCATTTGTTCCCATATTCTCTTTGCCTTATCTTCCGGTATCTTATTCTTTTTTGCTCCCATAAGAAATTTGGGCTGCTCCAGCTCCATTTCGGAGGCCTTTTTCTTGCTCATGACCCTTCGGAGATTATCGGCTTCGGCCAGTGTATAATTGCCTATCGAACTGGCAATCTGCATCACCTGTTCCTGATAAACGATTACCCCATAGGTTTCCCGTAAAATGTTCTCAAGCTGAGGAACTTCATATACTATCTTTCCCCTCCCCTGCTTTCGCGCAATGAAATCGGGAACCATATTCATCGGGCCCGGTCTATAGAGAGCAATCAGAGCAATAATATCCTCAATACAATCGGGTTTCATGTTGACGAGAATATCCCGCATGCCCGTGCTCTCAAGCTGGAATACACCATCAGTCTGCCCTTTAACAAGAAGCTCGTATGTCTTTCTATCATCAAGAGGTATGTCGTTGATATCTATGATAATGCCCTTTTCTTCCTTAAGAAATTGGAGAGTATGTTTTATAACAGTAAGAGTCCGTAACCCGAGAAAATCAAATTTTGTTAGACCGGCGGCCTGAAGATTATTCATTGAAAATTGTGTTACAACGTCATCATGCGGACTTTTACAGAGGGGCACTCTTTCTACCAGGGGTTTGTCGGAAATAACGACACCGGCAGCATGGGTTGATGAATGTCGGTTAAGACCTTCAAGGGCTCGAGACAAAGAGAGGAGTTTCTTTACTTTTTCGCTCTTTTTTTCTTCCTCTCGAAGCCGTGGTTCCTTTTTTATGGCTTCGTCAAGAGAAATATTAAGGATATTGGGAATCATCTTGGCGATTTTATCTACTTCACCATAGGATATATTAAGCGCCCTGCCAACATCCCGAACAACTGCTTTTGCCTGCATCGTTCCAAAGGTAATAATCTGAGCAACATGGTCACTACCGTACTTTTCAGTAACATATTTGATCATGTTGTCACGTCCTTCCATGCAGAAATCTATATCTATGTCAGGCATACTCTTTCTGTCCGGATTGAGAAACCGTTCGAAGAAAAGCTTATATCGTATAGGATCGATATTGGTAATGCCCAGTGCATAGGCCACTAAGCTCCCCGCCGCCGATCCCCGTCCGGGACCGACAGGAATATTATTATTTTTCGCATAGTTAACAAAATCAGCAACGATCAGAAAATATCCTGGAAACCCCATTGACGAAATGATTTCAAGCTCTTCATGTAAGCGTTTTTCATATACTTCACGAAGGTGGCCGTTTCCCTCTCGTGTAATTTGAGGCATCAATTTCTCAAGCCCTTTTTTCGCCAATGTTTGCAGGTATTCCGAAGGTTCAAGATCCTCACCTATGTCAAAATGTGGCAGAAATACATTGTCAAAACTCAGGGCAAGGTTGCACCGTTCAGCGATAGCCACGGTATTTTCGATTGCCTCAGGACAATAGCTGAAAAGTTCTTTCATCTCTTCGGGTGATTTGAAATAGAAATGATCCGTTTGCATCCTCATTCGATCATTATCGTCTATTGTTTTGCCTGTTTGTATACATAAGAGGATCTCGTGCGCTTCGGCATTTTCCCGATTCAGGTAATGACAGTCATTGGTGGCAACCACAGGTATGGAAAGTTCTTTGCTGAGTTGGAGAAGCTCCATGTTGACAGTTTTCTGCTCGGGAATCCCATTTTCCATGATCTCTAAGTAAAAATTACCATCACCGAAAATATCTCGATATTCTTCCGCAACTCGTTTTGCCCCACCTCTGTTTCCGCTCAGCAAAAGATGAGGTATTTCCCCATGAAGACAGGCACTCATGCCGATAAGTCCTTTGCTGTGAAAGGATAAGAGTTCTTTATCAACACGGGGACGATAGTAAAACCCTTCGAGATAACCGGAAGATGTGAGTTTCATAAGATTATTGTATCCCTCAAGGTTTCTTGCAAGAACAACAAGATGATGATTGGTCTCACCGACTCCGTAAGAATTTTTGTCAAAACGACTTTTTGGAGCCACGTAAAGCTCGCATCCGATGATCGGTTTAATTCCATGACGATAGGCCTTCTGATAGAAATCGATGGTTCCGAACATATTCCCGTGGTCTGTCATGGCAACAGCGGGCAATTTGTACTCTTTTGCTTTTTTGAAAAGGTCGTCGAGCCGAATGGCCCCATCAAGAAGACTGTACTGGGTATGGACATGAAGATGTACAAAATCAACGTGTTTCATGATTTATTTGAGGACTTCCGTTATTTCTCACATGGAATATGTATGATTTGTATAAAATGTACTCTTGTTGCTTGTTAATCAATACTAATGTCGGGTATCGTTTCAATCAAGCCAGTAATTGGGTGCTTCCTTCGTAATAATGACATCATGTACATGGCTTTCCCTGAGACCGGCAGATGTTATGCGGACAAACTGAGCTTTATCTCGTAATTCTTCTATTGTTGAACATCCCACGTACCCCATACCTGCCTTTATACCACCCACCAGTTGGTATAAGCTTGCAGAAAGGGGCCCTCTGAATGGTACCCTACCCTCGATTCCTTCAGGCACCAGTTTCAGACTGCCTTCTATATCGTCATCCTGGTAATAGCGATCTCTACTCCCCGCCTTCATCGCTTCAAGAGAACCCATCCCCCTGTAAACCTTGTAACTTCTTCCCTGGAAGAAAATTGTTTCACCGGGGCTTTCTTCGGTTCCCGCGAAGAGCCCCCCTATCATAACAGAATGAGAACCGGCACCGATGGCCTTTACGATATCACCTGAATATTTTATTCCGCCATCAGTTATAAGCGGTATACCATATTTCATATGTGCCTTATAACAATCTCTAATTGCCGTCATTTGAGGGACCCCTACTCCGGCAATTATCCTTGTGGTACAGATCGAACCGGGACCCACCCCTATTTTTACCGTATCAACTCCCGCTTTCATGAGCGCTTCCGCACCTTCATACGTTGCGACGTTGCCGGCTATGAGTTCGCAGTTCGGAAAGTTACTTTTCGTATCTTTTATAGCATCGAGAACTCCCCTTGTGTGTCCATGTGATGTATCGATAACGATAACGTCTGCACCTGCGGCCATGAGGGCTTCTATTCTTTCTTCGCGATCAAGAATTCCTACAGCGGCCCCTACCCTTAATCTTCCAAGTACATCCTTACACGCATTGGGGTATTTCTTGATTTTTTCGATATCTTTTATCGTTATGAGTCCCTTTAAATTAAAATCATCATCAATCACGAGGAGCTTTTCGATCCTGTGCTCATGAAGGAGTTTTTTCGAATCTTCCAGTGTTATATCGGTTGAAACGGTAATCAAATTCTCTTTAGTCATAACATTAGATACCGGCTGATCCAGATCAGTCTCAAATCTCAGATCTCGGTTCGTTAATATCCCGACGAGCTTCTGTCTTTTCACAACCGGAACACCTGATATTCTGTATTTACTCATTAAATCCAAGGCATCTTTAACCTTCTGTCCCGGTTCAATTGTTATGGGATCGACAATCATTCCACTCTCAGATTTTTTTACTTTATCGACCTCGATAGCCTGTCGCTGAATACTCATGTTACGATGGATGATTCCGATGCCTCCCTCCTGAGCCATGCATATAGCAGTTCTCGACTCCGTTACGGTATCCATTGCAGCGCTGATGATGGGAATATTCAGTGATATTTTATTTGTCAGCAGAGTGGATGTATTCACCTCGTGTGGTAAAATGTGTGATTCCGATGGAACGAGAAGAAGGTCATCAAAGGTAAGTCCTTCTCTTATTTGATCTTTTAACATTCTTGACCTCCATAATCTGGATCATAAATCAATGTTCATATTATTATGAACTCAAACACCTTATAGTATATATCTGATTATTTAACGATATATAGTATGAATCTGTCCCCTCATCATATTCAATGAATTCTGCAAGTTGGTAGTAACCTGCCCTGGAAAATCTCGCACCAAATGTTTTATTTTTGACTGAACAGTACAATACATTATTTTCTCTGATCTGCAGGGTGGACAAATCAAGTTCATCCATGTCAGAATTATTCAGTAATATACTTATCGTTTCCCGGTCGTTTTTCTCAGCTTTGGATTTATACACAGCTTTAACTACGAAAGGAACATCCTCAACTTCTATATAGCATCGATCATTTGCTATTTCTATGATATATCTGCCGGAACCATCTCTTGTAAGATTTTGATAAAAAAGATCGATAAATTCCTTTCGAAACATTTCCTTACCACGGTAATACCAGACCCCGTCCTTATCAACCCAGATATTACAGGGAGGAATATTATTCTCTTTCTCTGCATCCATGAATATCCGTCCTCACTTTATCATCCGCTGTCCAAAATAATCGTTACCGGTCCATTATTCAACAATTCAATTTTCATCATCGCCTGGAATTTACCCGTTGCTACTTTTCGTACTTTCCGCCATGCATTCGCCACGAAATATTCATAAAGCTTCTCAGCCAAAGCAGGTTCACCGGCGTTGACGAACGACGGCCGTCTCCCTTTCCTGCAATCTGCAAGAAGAGTAAACTGTGATACGATTAATAGTTCACCCGATATGTCCATGAGGGAGAGGTTCATCTTTCCGGCATCATCTTCGAATATCCTGAGATTAACTATTTTATCAATGAGATGATCTGCATCTTTCTCACCGTCTCCCTTTTCAACTCCGAGAAGCACTAAAAATCCCTTGTTAATTTCTCCGACCGTTTCACCACTGACGGAGACTTTCGCAAAATCGACTCTCTGAATAACAGCTTTCATAATGTATGCAATCCACGTCTGAAATTGCGTGATGGTAGCAATAATTAATTCTTGCTTCAAGTGTTTTCTCGGGAATTCTTGAATAAGGTACGGGTATCGATAAGATATCTCCGAAAAATGAAGAAAGACAAAAATATTAATGTATATATATTAATCCAAGGGGAGGAATATATATGACAGAAAGATCGGAACTACAGAGAATCTGGTTGAATTTTATGGAAACATGCCGTCCGTCACTCGCCGATTGATAAAAGAAGCAAAATGTCTGAAGCTGAAAGCGAGTTTTTAAAATCACCTGAAGCGAGCCATAGAATTTATCAAAAACGTTTCAGGCACATCGAAAAAGAGATTTTGACAGCAGGCCTTTTACTGTTGCATTATGTGATAACATATGATCGGTTCAGCTTTATTTGCAACCTGCACCCCCTTACCTTTTTTAACGCGAAATGAATTCCGTATCTGGAAATATGTTTCTTCACCGATAATAATTTCACCGCCTTTCGCCGTCTGTTCTAATTTTGACGCAATATTAACACAATCACCAATAACCGTATAATCCATTCTGTTTTCTGAACCTACACTGCCTATAATGGCGTTTCCCGTATTGATCCCAATCCCTATTTCGAACGTTTCTTTTCCTTTTTTCGATCTGACGTTCATTAATTCTTTTGTTGCGTTCTGTATTTCTATAGATGTCGTGACGGCATCATAGGCCCCGCCGTTTTCAGAAGGTATAAGTCCAAATACGGCCATAATTTGATCCCCGACAAATTTGTCCAGAACACCATTATTTCTAAAAACTATATCAACCATAATACTGAAGAATTCATTGAGCATGAATACCACTTCCTCGGCGTCCATATTTTCAGTCATCGTACTAAAGGATCTGATGTCGGCAAAAAGCATGCTTACTTCTTTTCGTTCATTCTCAAGAAAAACATCGCTTTTTGAATTGATCAACTTTTCTACCAGGTTCTTGCCGACATAACGACTCAAGCGGTTTCTTAATTCCTCTTCCTCCCTAATTTTTTCACATGACAGGGAAAGATCTTCTGCGTAGATCATCAATTGAACACTTTGCTCCTTAATTTCTCTGTTGGCCTTTTCCAGCTTTTCGAACATATAATTAAAATTCCTTGCAATATCTTTTAATTCCTCATCAGTCATTACGGTAGCAATGGGTTTCACTGCTTCACCAATTTCAATGTTTCTTATATCTTGAGCCAGTTGAGCCAGTTGATCTGCAGATATTCTCATTAATGAAAAGCCGACCAGGATAGAAAAGAGTGCCAATGCGGAAAAGAGAATGATCATGTCTGTTAAAACGATTCTTTCATAGATGAATAAATATACAACGAGAAGATATGGAATAACTCCCAGCAGAATGAGAATAATTCTCGACTTACCAAAAAAACTTTTTGAATTCTGATACTTGTATTTCATGCCTCTTAACATTCAAGGTTACCGGGAATTTCTGTACCGATTGCTTCTTTTTCTAATTGATTCTTTCAAAATCAAAACTGCTATCGAATTGCACTGCTATTGCGCCCTCACCACTATCTCGAAAGAAACCCGAATCAGTCGGTGAGTCTATTCTGACAACGGTTGCTTTCACTCTCATACAGGCCTTAACATCACTCGTCCCGGGAAGATCAACCACCAATTCTAACGACTGACCCAGGAAATACCTTTCTATTGACTGTGAGCTGAACTTGGCACCACTGCCAGATATATTTTCTAAAACCGCCTCTTCCTCATAATCACTGCCCTCAGAGTCTGCAGCAGTTACTTTCATCATGAGTTTGGTGGGGTAACGTTCAAATTCTCTTTTTTCGGTGTTTTTTTTCATTATTGTTTCAATTGAATTTCATGAAAATCTCGCAGAATACCCCGCCATTATGGTGGAGATGTATGCGGTGCGGGGGTAAGGGAGATGCTCCCCCCCTGCTTTTCAAGATGCCCCGCCTTTAGGCAGGGTCATTCACTCATGGTCAATACGTTGAATCTCCCTTGAGTAAGTGCGGGTTTATTCATATCGCACACTTTCAGATACAACGTGTTTCTGGGACAATGTCTCAAATCAAGACATCATTACACTGCAGGGTATAATCACATTGTTTTTAAAGAATACCTTTTTTCATTTTGTGTCAAGACAATTTGTCCACGATATAGAGGTACACGGTAGCAGTATATATACATACGGAGGCTCTGCCTTTCCGACTATTTCCTTCAACTACACCCATCTCTTTAATTCGGCATCTTATCGTGATAAATTTAGTGTCCCTCGACATAATTCATCCTGTTATTTCATCATCGATGTTCTATTGATTGTTTTGATTGATAATTTGATATTAAACAATATGAAAGGCTTTCAGGAAAAACAAGTGTGTACCGGAGACATACTTTTGTTTAAAATGATGCATGAAAGACGGTTTGAAATTAAAACAAATTCTGTAACTTCATTGCAGCAGATATATCGCCTCCTATTTTCAACTTTCCCGACATAAAAAGCTTCATCGGTTCCGCTTCCCTGTTAACCATTGCGACAAAATCATCTGATGCCATTGTTACCGTACATACGGCATTTTCATTGTTACCTTCCCCTGTTTCCGGAGGTGCCTTTGTCAAATCAAACCACCATTCACCACCGTCGTCGCCATGTATGACAAACTGAAAGATAGCATCGATTTTACCACTAACTTCAGGATTTGCAGCGAGTTTCTCTTTGATCTTTTCAATTACACCCTTCGGCGTATCACCCATATCTATAACCTCCTAAAACTATGTCGTTATCTGCCTTCATTGTACGGGTATCATTCTTCACCAATTGTTGCTTTTCGCCCGTAATTCATCAACCATGGTGTTATTATCAATACACGGCAATCGGGTTACGAACGACTCTTCAATGTCTTAAGTGTCTTAATAGTGTCCTTCAGTTCATTACTCGTACGTATCAACTCATCATGTACCCTGTCCAGTTCTTCCTCCCATAACACGTTCAATTCCGTTTGCAAAGAGGCGATTGCCTTTTCAGCCCTTTTTTCTAGCATTTTTCTGTAGTGGACATAGAATCGATAACCGAAAAAGATATTTATCAGAGCATACGACGCCACGGCGGCAAGACCGCGAGGCGTAAAAAGAGTATAGAGTGAAGCAAGTAAGAAGTTAATGAGAGTAGTTAATCCCGGTTGTGCAAAAAACTTCCGCCACACCTCTTCCCCAGCCATTGCGAAAACCAACAATAAAAAGAGGAATAAATATGCTCCATATTGAAGAGCTTTAAATACGACGGCAGGATTCTTATGACTCGCCGTACGAGTAGAAATAATATTATTTACTTTTTTGTGTATGTCTTCGGCTTTATCAGCCGACCCTACCATATTTTCAATCTTACCAGTTACCGACGAAGGGACTCCACGACGCAGAATGTGAATCGAAAGCCGATTTTTGATCCGGTTTAACTGACGCTGAAAGACTGTCGATATTTCTTCGATTAAAGTTGCAAGATTCGCAGTGTCACGATCTTCTCGGCTCTTTATCAATCCTTTCAACCCATCATGCAAGAAAGCGAATCCGATGGCGGGTCCCACCAGAAGAGAGAGGTTATTCATCCTTACAATCATTTCTGATTTTATCTGGTCTGTTTCCATCCACAGAGCCATCGACGTATGAAATGCCTGGTTCAATTCCCCACTGTCCGTTTTAAGTTCGGCACAGGAATGCTCCACACTCTTTTGTATAACTTCAAGATTGATCAACTCTCTCTCAAACGATACAAGGAGTTGCATCATTTCTTGATCAAGATTGGCTGTCTTGATATCTTTGATTTCTTTGAATTTCCTCTGCTGAAAAATCTGATACCGAAAGGTGGAAAATTGATTCCAGTGGGCGAGACTGTCTTTTTGAAGAGGTTCCCTGGCTGATAGCATGTATATTAGAGGATTTTCAACTCCGTTTTTTTTCAAATATTTCTGAAGTGACGAATGTACCTTTGATAACTCCTCAAATCCGCCATCGATGCCTTTTCCTTCGAAAAGAATATCAACCTTATTCAGAACAAAATAAAAATTCTGGTGCGCTTTGGGAACGAGGCGCAAGAATTCATAAAATCGACCATCGGCATATTTTTCGGGAGATGTCACCCATACCAGAACGTCCAGGTATTGAAGGAAATCCATGACATTTTTACGATGTTCATCAACAAGACTATCAAAATCGGGAAGATCACACAGAAGTATCTGCTGAATTGAATCCGCTGCGTGAGTATATTCTCTCCAAGGAATGCCTGACATGGGAAGATCCGCAGGAAGTGGTGTTTGTACGTGTCGATAAATTAAAATCGAGTCCGTGTGAGGCCGGCGGTGGCTGGTTTCCGCAATTTCAAGTCCTGCAAGGGCGTTCATGATACTTGACTTACCGACACCCGTTCCCCCCAAAAGTCCAACCACAAGAGAACTTTGCGTTATTGAATCGAGCTTTTCCACCAGATTTCCCGATTCTATTAATAAGTTTTCTATCTGTTCATGGGTGAGAGTATAAAATACTCCATCCTTTAGAACATTCTGTATGTATGTCAAGTTGTCTCGAAGTTTCCGGGCAGGATCTTTCATATTAGCCCTCCAATCTTTCACGAATTGATCCAATTGCATCAATTGTTTCCTGTGGCGTTATGAGAGAAAGAAGGCTTGATTCATACCGATCTTTTTGTTCTCGCAATATAGCATGAAGACCTTTGCGATAGCGGCGGTCAATTTCACGGGCAATTTGTTGTATTTCATGAGATGCAAACAGCTCAACGGATCCTTTTGTAACGAATGGTGCGAGGACAGAATCGAGAACTGCCTCAAGAATGCTGATACCACCTCCCAAAACTATTTCGAAGGATACTATGATAATTCCCCATAAAATAGAAGTTGTATAAATGCCCCACTCCTTACTCTTCGGAATACCCCTGGCAAGATTTTTAAAAGTTTCCTCAATCCAGAGTGCCAAATTTTCCTGCTCGTCCTGAACTCTTTTCCGTATCTCCTTATTTGTGAGACCAACCCCTTCATCACGCATTTTGTTATACAGGGGAGACCGTGAATCATGAGGCGAAAGTCTCTCCAAGACAAGGCGATTAAACCATTCTATCGTCACGAGCATGGGGGTGATATCAATTTTTTGTCGAACAGTTAAAAGATCTTTCGTATGTGATTCTGTCGAATCCATTTTTTTCAAACCGAGAAACCTGAGTGGTGCCAGTAAAAGTCTGCTCACGAAAGATCGAGGTTTTCTCAAAAGGTCGTATTTATTAAATATATTTCTAATCTCATTTTGAATATGATTTCGAGACGCTTCCTTGAAATGGCTTTCGATTTGTTCTGTAAGATTATGGCTGCTCTCCGCCAGAATTGCATCGAGTTCATTACGCCATCCTTGACCGGCCAGATTTTCCTCTTCGAGCATTGTGATTAATCGATCAATTTTGTCCGCAAGTATCCGGGCATTTCGCTTTTGTCCTTCGAAAAGCATGTGAGAAAATTCATTTTCACCACACTCGGCGAGAAAAAGAGCGTTAAATTTTCTGAATTCTTCGTTTATTGCAATCACACTCGCGGCTGGTGATGATACTAAGGGAATGAGAAACACATGATCCTTTACAATTGTTACTCCCTGAGCTTCAAAAAAAGATAGAACATCGTTACGGGTCAGTGTTATATCGGCCTTATTCAGGAAAAAATAATATGGTTTGGCTTCTCGGTAAATACGATGGAAGAATCGTGATGGAACCTCATCTGCATATTTTTCCTGACTGGTTACGAAAATGATACTATCTGCTAATAGATAAAAATCCTCAGCCATTTGCCGATTTTTGATCTCAAGACTATCAAGGTCGGGTGTATCAACCAGAACAAGATTTGTTAACTCTTCCCGATCGTGTTCGATAATGACATACATACCGTCACTATCTTTTTGGTACCCCGAGTCATTCTCACGTTCATGTACCTGATCTACATGAAAATCTGGAAAGGGAAAGTTCGTACTGATTACTTTTCCCTTATAGGAATAGACAACAGGTCTTTGCGTCTTCGGTCTCTCAACACCCGTTTCACTGATATCCGTTCCACACAGGGCATTAAAAAGGGTTGATTTCCCCGTTCCTGTTCCGCCAGCGAAAACAATCCATACAAGACGCGTCGCTTGTTTGTAGAAAAAAACATCTAATTCTCTTTGAAGCGATTTTTTCAGATTGGTAATTTCTTCGGCAGATCCGGTAAGACCGGAACACTGTATTGCTTCCCATGTACTCTGATGGAATCCGGTAGACTTAGTGGAGGAGTCCTGATCAGAATCTTTTTGATAACCTATCATTACGGGAAGTCCTTTCGGAACTATCAATTTACTTTTTCGTGAGTCGTCATTGCTTTTTGGTCATTCCCCATTCATTTTTTTAAGAGCAAGCATCAGGGCCTGAGTTCCCATTCGTCCATGACCCTGTGCTTTGACTGCAACGTATAACTGATGAACGAGGGCCAACCCCGGAAGTGAGAGGCCAATAGCTTCAGCTTCCTGCAACGCGATTCCCATATCTTTGATGAAATGCTCCACAAAGAATCCGGGATCATAGTTGCCCTGAACGATTCGCGGTCCCAGATTGTTAATCGACCAGGAACTCGCCGCTCCTTTACCGATGATATTGATAACGGATTGTTCATCGAGACCTGCCCTGCCGGCATAGAGAAGTGATTCGCAGACACCAATTATCGTTCCCGCAATGAGAATCTGATTGCACATCTTCGTGTGTTGTCCCGCTCCTGCAGTGCCCATATATGAAATAGTCTTGCCCATTAATTGAAAGAGGGGCAAAACCTCATCATAGGTCTTCTCATCTCCACCAGCCATGATAGCAAGTGTTGCATCCCTGGCCCCAATATCACCTCCCGAAACGGGAGCATCAAGGCTTGCAATTCCACGCTCTGAAGCAACATCTGCAATTGTCTTTGCAAGACTCGGTTTGCTGGTAGTCATATCCACAACGATCCGACAGGTATTTTTAATTGACAGGATACCCTTCTCACCCAGATACACTTCTTCTACATCGTAGGGAAAGCCCACCATGGTAAATACAATACTTGCATTACCGGCTACATCGACTGGAGTATCGCACCAGGTTCCGCCTCGTCTGATAAGATCATCTGCCTTACTTTTAGTTCTATTATAAAGATATAATTCATGTCCTGCCTTCTGCACATGACTGGCCATAGAACGACCCATAATCCCTGTACCGATCCATCCAATTTTCATCTGCGGTGAACCCCCCTTTTATCATTGTAACGTATCGGATTACGCTGGCGGTAGAATCCGATCTAAAGTACTCTTATATTGTAATAAACTCAATTGAACAAATATATGTGTATCAAATGGACTGGTAAACATCAATGGCATTTTTGGAATATGAATTCCTCGCTGTCAGATGTAACGAGTAATAAATATAGCAAAAATTGACAGACACCTTTCAGTACAAAATACATCAAATATTTTATTGTCAACCAAAGACCATGGAAATGGTTGACATATAATGTGCCATCTGATATGTCTCACCCCTGTTGATGGATGATACCATTCATGCCGTCTATAATGCAGTATTATTTCGGCTCTTGTACCAACACAGCTATTGATGAAAAACAATGTTCAATCGATCTCTGATTCAGATAACCGAAAATATCATGAATGATACGAAAAATGCCGTTTCATATGAAGAAACATGCGAATTGGCTCTACATCCATATGAAACGGTTGATTTGATTCTGTGTGCCCATAAAATTCGGAATACATACCAGATCGAGTTTTTACCTGTTCCATCGTCAATGCCAAATCAGGGCACTGTTCAAAAGATTGCGCATTTTGTGCTCAGTCAGCGTATCATAGAACGGAAATCGCCACCTACCCTTGGAAGCCTTAAAATGCATAGCCCTTTTCAAGCTGATAAATCCTGAAAAGGATATTACAATATGTGGCGGCAGAGAAGTGACTCTCAGAGATTATCAGTTCAAGACAGAACCACACTCGATGCTGTTTATAATCCATAAAAGAAGGAGCAGATAATCGCTAAAAGACATTAAATATTGATTTTAGGCATTCCTATCATGTATTAACGACTGTACGAGACATGAAAAAAAACATACTTCTTATAAACCCCTGGATATATGATTTCGCCGCCTATGACTTCTGGATAAAGCCTCTCGGACTGCTGTATCTTGCCTCATTGTTGAGGCAAAACAGGTACAAAGTGCATTTTATCGATTGCTTGAATCCTTACCACCCCGACATAAGGCGTGAAAAACATATCAAAGTACCGAAAAGAAAAACAACAGGAGCCGGCAAGTACCCCAAAGAGCCTATTGCCAAACCTGATGTCTTGAAAGGTATCCCCAAGCGATACAACAGATATGGTATTACCCCCCGTATCTTCAAAAACGAACTTCTCATGACTCAAAAACCTGATCTTGTTTTCATTACCTCTATGATGACATACTGGTATCCGGGATTATTTGATACCATAAGAATAATCCGAAAGATAGTACCCGGGGTTCCCATAGTACTGGGGGGTAATTATGTGAATCTCTGTAAAGAACATGCAGAAGAATTTTCAGGAGCTGACATCATCATACCCGGTGAAGGAGAAAAAATAATTCAGCGATTATTGAATGATGTTTTAGGCGACGACCTGCAATATATTCCTGACATCAGTGATCTTGATTCATACCCGTATCCTGCATTTGACCTTATTGCGAACAAGGATCAGTTCCCTGTCCTGACATCAAAGGGGTGTCCGTTCCGCTGTACCTATTGCGCATCACACCTGTTGAATGATGGCTTTCGGATCAGAGATCCCATAAAGGTGGTCGATGAAATTGAATTCTGGAATAAAAAATACGGGGTTTCACACTTCTCCTTTTATGATGATGCGCTTCTTGTCAATTCGAAAGATCGTGTAATACCCATGCTGCAAGAAATTATAAAAAGAAATCTCAACTGCAATTTTCACTGTCCCAACGGTCTACACCTACGAGATATTACGGAAGGATTAAGTACATTACTCTACAAGGCCCGCTTTCAGACGATTCGATTCGGCTTTGAGACGGCAAGCACGAAAAGACAAATCGAATCGGGAGGAAAGATTACCAACGAGGAAACGAAGGCCGCAATTACTCATCTCAGGAATGCCGGCTATAACACGGATCAAATAGGGAGTTACATACTCTGTGGTCTGCCCGGCCAAACTGCTACAGAAGTCCTCGATAGCATTCAATTTATTAAATCATGTGGTGCAAAACCGATTATTGCTGAATATTCCCCGATTCCAGGAACTTCCATGTGGGAGGAAGCTGTCAAAGCATCCAGATATGACATCGACAATGAACCGTTATTTCACAACAACACGCTCCTTCCCTGCGGAGGGGACCAGCTTTCAGATGAGATGTATCGGGAACTCAAGATGCTTACACGACAAATTTAATTCTTGCGTCATACATCACGGAGCATTACAATAACAACAATGTAACATTCAGTCTCGGCTTCACATGAGAGTTTAGCAGGTACATATGAATTCCATATTATGGTGGATGAAACAAATTTTCATAGGAACCTTTTCAATATTTTTCCTTATGATTGGAATTGATACACTTATTGCGTCATATCACTCAACAAACCCTCACATATTTATCATGTTATTCTTTTCATCAAATTTGATGATTCTCATCAGCATAGTAGGTATTTTATATCCTGCTATTAAAATCTATGGCTATTTTAAGACAGCGGACGATGAAGGGAATAATCATGAAGTATAGATTTACCAAAAATACAATGCGTTTTTATGGACATACTATATCTATAGTAATTAAATGCTTAGTAATTATTATTTCATGTACTACTTTAGCATCAATAGCATATGCTTATGATCTGGAGAAGACGGTCCAAAAGTTTACTCTCCACAACGGTCTCACAGTCCTTATTTTAGAGCGACATGTCAGCCCGACCGTATCATGTTATATACGGTACAGAGTTGGCGCCGTCGATGAAGACAGTAAGCACACCGGTACGGCACATTTCCTTGAACATATGCTCTTCAAAGGTACGAAAACAATCGGAACGAATAATTTTGCAGAAGAAACAAAAATACTGAAAAAATTGCATGCCGTTATTAATTCTCTCGATACCGAAATGAAAAAAGGCGAACGGGGAAATAAACGGAAAATTGAAGAACTCAACCACCAACGGAAATCTCTTGAGCATGAGTCTAGGAAGTTCATCGTTGAAAATGAGATTGATCGTTTATATACTGAAAATGGTGGGGCTGCCATGAACGCATCAACCGGATATGATGTAACAACATACCATGTTAATCTCCCTTCTAACAAAATCGAATTATGGGCACGAATAGAATCTGATCGGATGCATAACCCTGTGTTTCGTGAGTTTTATTCCGAGCGTAACGTGGTTATCGAAGAAAGACGGCAGTCCGTAGAAGCCAGGCCGGACAGGAAGCTTATGGAACAGTTTCTTGCAACAGCCTTTCTGGTTCATCATTACAGACGGCCAATTCTCGGTTGGGCATCGGATATGCCATTTTTAAATATTGATTATATGAAATATTTCTTCAAAACCTACCACGCCCCCAATAATACTGTCATAGCAATTGTTGGAGACGTCTCAACCGGCAACATTATGAATATAATCGAGAAATACTTCGGCGATATTTCCCCTCAGAAAATACCCTTTACGCACCTGTCGGAAGAACCGGAACAAAATGGGGAGCGGCGAATAGAACTCGTATCGGATGCGAACCCCCGGATGATTATAGGGTATCATAAACCGACCATTCCCTCCTATGATGATTATGTTTTCGATACCCTTGATACAATCCTTTCACATGGCAGGACGTCGAGGTTGTATAGAACCCTGGTTCAAGAAAAAGGAGTTGCTCAGAGCGTCGATACCGGGAATGGATATCCAGCTGCCCGATATCCAAACCTTTTCGTTATTTCTGCGGCCCCCCGATTTCCTCATACGAATAAAGAACTGGAAGATGCGATTTATGAAGAAATCGAAACTTTGAAGAACAAACCGGTTTCCCGAGAAGAACTTACGAAGGCAAAAAATCAAATAAAGGCGGATTTTCTCAGGGGCTTGTCCTCTAATTCGGACATTGCCAGTACATTATCGTACTTTGAAGCGATTGCAGGAGATTATCGCTACATAACAAATCAAATTAAAATTATAGATACCATTACTGCCGAGGATATACGCAGAACTGTAAATAAATATCTCACCCCTGAAAACAGAACAGTGGCGATACTTGTACAAAGAGTTAATATGAACATGAAACAATAAAGACGCGACAGGAAAAAGATGAACAGGATTCTCTATATTATTTTTACTTTTTTATTTTTTTCTATCCTTGTATGGGGGTGCAATCCCGCACCGGTCACTCATCCTGACCTCATCGAGTATCCCCCCCTGAAATTCTCATTGCCACAACCGGAAAAGATCAAACTTAATAATGGTATCACCTTGTATGTTATGGAGGATCATGAGCTTCCCCTTTTGAACATCTCTGCCGTTATAAGAACAGGTTCCATATATGATCCAGCAGGAAAAGAGGGGCTGGCAGACATTACGGGGAATGTTATGAGAATAGGTGGAACAGCACACCTGACAGGTTCAACGATAGATTCAGAGCTTGATTACATGGCTGCAACAATTTCTTTTTCTATGGACAAGGAACAGGGTACGGCGACCCTCTCGGTCCTTAAAAAAGATATGGAAAAAGGATTAAAAATCTTTTCTGACATTATTATAAATCCCGTCTTTGAAAAAACGAAATTGGATTTAGCAAAAGAATTGAAGATCGAGGCGTTAAAGAGAATTTATGATAATCCTCAGCAGTTGGCTTTTCGTGAGTTTGTACGGCTTATCTACCGTGGAAACCCCCGGGGTTGTCTTCCTTCTGTCGAATCAATTGAAAGGATGACAAGAGCCGATCTTGTACGATTTCATAAAAACTTCTTCTTTCCTCAAAATATAATGATGGCTGTAACGGGAGATATAACGAAAGACGAAGCCGTATCGCTGATAAATCGTTACTTTGGTGAGTGGAATGTCACTGGCAGTGTTGCAGCGGTCCCTGTTCCTGAAAGATCATCGGAAAGATCGATCAACTACGCATCAAAAGACTCTCCTCAATCTATCATTATTGTTGGATATGTTACACCCGGCAAAAGGAATCCTGATTATTACTCTTTTGAAATTCTTGATTTTATTCTCGGAAGTGGTGGTTTTCGGTCCCGCATCGTGAGTGAAGTAAGGACAAACCTTGGCCTTGCTTATAGCGCAGGAAGCTTTTATTCCACTCAGAGTGAATACGGCGTTTTTGCAGCATATGCGATGACGAAAACATCGTCGACAGTACAAACATTATCTGCTATCAGGTCTATCCTGCACGATGCTATAAAAACAAAAGTAACGAAAGAAGAACTCGCTTGGGCTAAAAAATCGATTAATAATAACTTTATTTTTTCATTCTCTTCTGTAGGGAAAGTGGCATTGCAGCAGATGATGCTGGAATATCAAAAGCTTCCTGAGGATTTTCTCACATCGTTTCAAGACCGTATCAATGGAGTAACCTCAGAAGATCTGCAAAGGGTTGCAGAGCGATACATTACAGATCGATACGAAACAATTTTTGTGCTCGGCAACGAAAAAGAGTTTGATAAGCCCCTTGTCACCCTTGGTAAGGTACATAAAGTCAGTATTGACAAGTAGTCAGTGATAGAAAAACCCGCAATATTGCAATTAATCAAAGGTAAGACATGGTAGATACCGGTATTTTTGAGAGAATAACGAAGAGAATCGATTCTTACAGAGATGAGATGATTGGACTTCAGATTAACCTGACGGCGATTCCAGCCCTGGCTCCTGATAATGGCGGAGATGGTGAACATGCAAAGGCACAATTCCTCACCACGGTCCTGCGTGAGTTTGGCTTTAATAATATCAAGGAATACTGTGCCCCTGATGAAAGGGTTACGTCTGGTATCCGTCCCAATATCGTGGCCACCATACCAGGGAAAAACCGCGACAAAACTGTCTGGATCATGACCCACATGGATATTGTACCTCCGGGAGAATTGAATTTGTGGGATGATGACCCATATAAGGGATATGTCAAAGAGGGGAAAATATACGGACGGGGTACGGAAGATAACCAGCAGGACCTTGTCGCGTCTATCTTCGCGGCAAAAGCATTTCACGATGAAGGAATAATGCCTGAAACTTCTACCGGTCTGGTTTTTGTGGCCGACGAAGAAACCGGCAGCAAACATGGGCTCACGTACGTACTTGAAAATCATCCTGATTTATTTAAGACACGGGACATTGTCGTTGTTCCCGATTTCGGCGATACTGAAGGATCAGCAATTGAAATTGCTGAAAAAAGCATCCTCTGGTTACACTTCAAAACAACAGGGAAACAATGTCATGCCAGTAAACCATCCCTCGGCAGAAATGCTTTCATGGCTGCATCTCACCTCATCGTGAAATTAAAAGAACTGTCACACATGTTTGATATATCCGATCCCATTTATCAACCACCGGAAAGCACGTTTGAACCGACTAAAAAGGATGCTAATATACCCAACATCAATACAATTCCCGGTGAAGATGTCTTTTATATGGACTGCAGAGTTCTTCCCATTTATAACCTGTCTCAGATTGAATCGACGATGCGAAACATGGCCAACGAAGTGGAACAACAGTTTGGTGTATCGATCAAAATTACACCGGTTCAGCACGTACAGGCCCCTCCCCCGACACCTCATGATGCACACGTTGTTTCCGCCCTTCGTCATGCCATAAATACTGTTTACGAAATAAATGCAGTTCCCGTTGGAATCGGAGGCGGTACAATTGCTGCTGTATTTCGACAGCATGGCTATCAAGCAGCCGTGTGGTCAAAACTCGACCAGATGGCTCACCAACCGAATGAATATTGTTTGATCGAAAATATGATTGGAAATGCAAAAGTATATGCTCATCTATTGTTACAGAAATCATGAATGCGATATATTTTAAAAGCTATTGCATTCATGAATATTAAGTGATAGCATTCGATCCTAACATTATCGAAGGATTATTTATCGAAGGTTATACAATACTTGAAGGTCCATTCAGAAGATATTTCTATCAAAGAACTTCATTTTCCGGATAATCATGCCCTCAAAGTGCTCCTCGGAGAACATGATGAAAACATTAAGCTCCTAGAAAAATTACAAAACGTAAAGATAGCGGCGAGGGGTAACAGGATCATTGTAAAGGGAGATGAAATTTGTTCAGGTATCGTTGAGAATCTGCTTGCGCAAATATATACAATTATTAAAAAGGGTTATCCTGTTTATCCCGCAGATATTGACTTTGCCAACAGGATGATCTCCCGGAATGGCTCAGTCGATATTGAAAAAGTGTTTCTTGATACGGTCTTTATATCTTCAAAAAAAAGAGTTATTACGCCAAAGAGCATAGCTCAGAAATTGTATATTGATTCAATACGGAAATATGATATGGTTTTTGGCATTGGTCCCGCCGGAACGGGAAAGACGTACCTTGCAATGGCCGTTGCCATAGCAACTTTCATTGAAAAGAAAGTAAATCGGATTGTTCTGACAAGACCGGCCCTCGAAGCCGGTGAGAGGCTCGGTTTTCTTCCCGGTGATCTTGCGGAAAAAGTTAATCCCTACCTGAGGCCTCTTTATGATGCCTTGTATGACATGATGAATTTCGACAGGGCATCTGCTTTGATAGAAAAAGGAGTCATTGAGGTGGCCCCGTTGGCTTTTATGAGAGGCAGAACGCTCAATGATTCATTTGTAATTCTCGACGAGGCACAAAATACCACATCAGAACAGATGAAAATGTTTCTAACCAGATTGGGCTTTGGTTCTAAAGCGGTTATAACGGGAGATATAACGCAGACGGATCTCCCTCCTGATAAAACATCCGGGTTGATCGAAGCGGCGGGGATCCTTGATAAAACGAAGGGAATCCGGTTTGTTTATTTTTCGGAAATCGATGTCGTACGGCATCCTCTCGTTCAGGATATTATACGTGCGTATAACCATCTCGACAGAAAAAATGGTGAAATGGAATAACCATTTATCGTAATACATATGTCTTATAACAAAAAACAACTGAGTTCCAAAGACGGATCGGTACAAGTCAACGTTGTTCCTGAGTTCACCAGGGATCCCTTATTTCAAAGGTGGACTATCCTCATTATCATGAGCATGATTCTCACCCTTTTATTGTCCCCCCAGATACATCTGATATCTCCCGTCTATAAAGTCGGAACAATTGCAACGAAGGATATTAAGGCCGATCGCGATTTCCTCGTAGAGGACAAGGCTTCGACAGAACAAAAAAGGTTAGAGGCTGCCCAAAAAGGCCTGCCAATCTGCGATTATGACAAGAATATGCCTTCTTTCATCGGCGCTTCTTTAGCCCGGGCCTTTCTGAGGATGGAGGAAGCATATAAAACGATCGGCGGAGAATCCTCACCACCAAAAAGCGGACAGGATGTTCTTAAAAAGGCACAAGACGATTTCAATTCAACTCTGGGGTTGACCCTTACAAAAGAAGAATTTGCAGTACTTAACAGACACAAGTTCTCCTTTGATATATGCAATAACATCGTAAAACTTATTTACTCCGTCTACAATAAAGGCCCCATAAGCAATGGAGATTTATTACACCTTAATAAAGATAACGGCATTATTATCAGGAATATATGGACACAGAATGAAAGAACGATAAACAATTTTTCATCACTCCTGAGTATGGAAGAGGCAAAGAAACTTATCATTAAAAATTCATCTATTGTCTTCTCTAAGGAACAGAGCAACTTGCAAAACGTTGCTATATCCGTGTCAAAAAGACTCATTCGACCAAATCTGACATTTGCCAAGAACGCAACGGAAAAAAGAAAACAACTTTTAATGGATGATGTAAAACCGGTTTTCTACAAGGTCCAGAAAAATGAGATGATCGTTCGAGAGGGTGAAAAAATATCTCCCATACATTCAGACAAGCTTGCGGCTCTGTACAAGGGGGAGGAGGGTATTAAATTCCTCAATATTTCTATATTCCTGGGCATGTTTCTCTCCATCATGCTGTTTTCCATTATTCTCTATCTGATATTCGAAGCGTGGTTAACATCTAGTGCGAAAAATATAACAACAGATGTCATCTTGCTGAGTATTGCGGCCATTCTCCAGGTACTGCTCGCACGGATAGGTATCTTTTTGTGCGAATCAATCAACAATGCATTTCCCCTTATACCCGTCGATGCCTGTTTTTATGCTATACCGTTTGCTGCAGCTACGATGCTCATTGTAACACTTCTTAACAGGGATGTTGGCTTGATCTTTGCCGTTTTCTCAGCTTTCCTTATCAGCTTCCTCTTTGAAGCAAAAGCTTCGATGTTCTTTTATTCTATGCTCGGAAGTATGGTGGCCGCCTTCAAAATAACTGAATGTAAAAAGCGTTCGGCTTTTTTCAAAACCGGATTGTTCGTCGGCCTTGTCAATATGGCCGTTATAATCTGCCTCTTGCTCCTCGCTGGTAAGCTCATAACGACAGACACACTCTTTAATCTTGTCATGGGATTTGTCGGAGGTATCTTGTCTGCTGCGGTTGTACAGAGTATTATCCCTCTCTTTGAATCTTTATTAGGATATACAACCGATATAAAGCTTTTGGAATTAGCAAATTTAAATCAGCCGATCTTTCAGAATATGATAATGGTGGCTCCGGGAACATATCACCATAGCATTGTTGTCGCCTCCATGGTCGAAGCTGCTGCCGAGGCTATTAATGCGAATTCCCTCTTGGCAAAAGTCAGTTCCTATTATCATGATATCGGCAAGATAAAGAAATCACTGTATTTTATTGAGAATCAAATTGGATATGAAAACAAGCTTGACAAACTTTCACCGAAAATGAGCAGTCTTGTTATTATTTCTCATGTGAAAGAAGGATGCGAACTTGCTAAAGAGTACAAACTCGGTCGGGCAATTACTGATATTATCAGGCAACACCATGGAACTCGTCTTGTCGGCTACTTTTACGAAAAAGCTCAACGAGACAAAGACCCATCTGTTCGTTCCATACCGGAAGGAGAATTCAGATACCCCGGTCCGAAACCTCTCACAAGAGAAGCTGGTCTTGTGTTACTTGGCGATGTTATTGAGGCATCGTCACGGGCGCTGACAAACCCCACACCTTCCCGTATAAAAAACCTGGTGGAAGACAGAATGAATCAGATTCTCATGGAAGGAGAACTGAATGAATCTGACTTGACATTTCATGACCTTAGCAAGGTCGCCGACAGCTTTACAAGAACTCTCAATGGAATATTTCATCAAAGAATAGATTATCCCGTATCAACTGCCAAAGAAAATAATGAGGGAAAAGACAGGAATGGCAATTCTAATCGAAAGCCGTCAGAAAAAAATAGACATCGATATTCCAAAAGTTCGTCAAGCAGTTAATAACATTCTCAAATATCTCCATATTGAAGATAGTGAAATCAGCCTGCTTTTTGTTGATGACGAAGGCATTACAGGTATTAATTATAACTATTTACATAGGAACTACCCTACAAACGTTATCGCATTTCCTATGAGAGAGGGTGAATATGGGGATATTAACCCCCACATCTTGGGAGATATCGTTATTTCTGTAGAAACAACATGGCAACATGCCGAGCAAGAAGGCATCCCGTTCAACGACGAGTTGGATTATTTTATAATCCACGGTCTCCTTCATCTTTTGGGATATAATCACGAAGATTCTGAAACGGAATCTGAACGAATGAAACAAAAAGAAAGGGAAATCTTCTTTCACCTGAATAACTATATCATTGAATAAACGATCTCTTTTTGCGATAGTGTTAAAACTATGCTTGGACACTGACGCAACTATCTCATATAAAAAATCTCTGCTGTCCAATTCTATGATGAGGCTCCCTTTATAGGGATGAAGATCTATCTCCTTACAATGATGACCTGCCCGGGATAAATATTATCCTCTAGACTCAAGCCGTTGATCTGAAGCAGTTTTTGAATACTTATTTTGTTTTTTCCCGCTATTGAGGCGATGCAGTCACCTTTTTTTACAACATACGAGCTCATGGGAGAACCGGACCTCACTCTGATAATCTGGCCGACCCCGAGTCCGTTGGTTCGCAAGCCATTCAATCTTTTAATTTCGGAGATCCTCGTATCAAAACGTCTCGCCAGAAGCCACAGAGAATCGCCTTGTTTCACTCTATAATTCATAATATTCCCCGTACTATCTTTTGCGATTGTGTGCGGAGGTTCGCTTATGCTCTCATCAACATAACTGTAACCTCGAAGGGGAATCTTCAGCCATTTTCCCGCTCTGATTCTATGCTTTGATGTTAAATGATTAGCCCTGGCAATCGACCGGACTGAGCTCCGATATTTCCTTGCAATTGTTGACAGTGCTTCTCCTTGTTGAACCTTGTGTCTTACGTATCGAGCACTTCCAGGAATTTTCGATTTGGGTATTTGATCTACCACAAGGGCAAATTGTTCTGCCTTGTCACAGGGAATCTTGAGGTCATATTCTCTATTGGGGGTCACCGTGAATCTGAGTTCAGTGTTGAGTCCGATGAGTGAATCTTCTGAAACGTTAAGATGACGAGCGATATCTTGCAGACGCATGCATTTGGTTGTTTTGACCATTACATGATCTATCGGTTTATCTTTATTTTCATCAAGTTTTATACCATATTTTTCAGGATCTTTCAGGATGTGTAATGCAGCAAGAAAGCGTGGAACATATCGTGCTGTTTCAATAGGCAATTGACGGTATAAGTCCCAGAAATTATCAAGATAGTTCATATGTTGTCTCGATATAACTCGCAATACTCTTCCCTCGCCACAGTTATAAGCGGCGAGGACAGTGAGCCAATCTCCGAATATCCCGTGAAGAGCTTTCAGATATGCAATTGCTGACTGTGTCGATTTCTCGACATCCATCCGTTCATCAATCCAGTGATCACGTTTCAGCCCAAATTTATATCCTGTCGACGGAATTATCTGCCACAGGCCGAGAGCACGAGCCCTTGATAATGCCTTAATTTTAAATCCGCTTTCAACCAGCGGCAACCAGGACAGCTCCTTCGGCAATCCTGCTTTTTCCAACTGTGCCACTATGATGGGTCGATATACTGCTGAACGCTTACAGGACTCGATGAAAAATCTTCGATCTCCTCGCTGGAAGCGCCCGATTTCCTTCTTTACATCATCATTCATAACAAAGGGAATTGCGCTTTGATAGCCGGTAGCAACATTGCTTCTCGATGTGTAAATTTCGAGTATCCGTTTTGCAATCATAAAACGCAAGTCATCTTTTTGCCAAGCAATGTCCGGTTCACCATTAACATCTAATATGAGTGAATACGCCTGATCAAGCAGACTCAAAGCATTGTCAAGATCGCCTTTTTCCCAGAGAATCTGTGATTGACCGAGGAGTTCAAGGGCTTCATCCATATTTTCCTGCTCTTGAACCTTACGCTGGTTTTCACCGTTTGAGACTTTATCATTGCCCGCTAAATCAGATGACACATTTGCATTTTCACCGCTTCCCTTTTCGCACTCCTGTGTATCCTGAGATAGTTCCTGTGACTGGTTTTCATTTCCATTATTGTTTTCAAGTTCATCAGTCGATTTGGAAACTGTGGGGCTCTCGGAGGTGTTGTTTATGGCTCCCTTCTGTTGGTAATCACGGAGCGGTTCGTCACGGATTATACGAGGCAGGGAAGAACAGGACATAAGAAAAAAAACAATCAATGATATGAATACTAACAAGAATCGCAACTTAGACATCGGCTCACCCTTCAGTTAACGTTAACATCAAAAAAGAATGGCATCACAGTATTCGGAAACAACAATTAAACTGTTTTGCTACAAATTGCAATGGATATTCATCTAACTCAACAAATAGGATTCGATGAAATCATCAATATCGCCGTCCAAGACCTTGTTGACATTACCTATCTCGATATTTGTTCTGTGATCTTTTACCATTCTATAGGGATGGAGAACATATGAACGGATCTGGCTTCCAAAGGCGATAGTCCTTTTTGATTTGTTCATCTCCTTAAATTTTTCATTGTGCTCCTGAAGTTTCATTTCGTAGAGTCTCGATTTTAACACTTTCATCGCAACAGCTTTATTCTTGTGCTGGGACCGTTCATTCTGACATTGAACAACAATTCCTGAGGGAATGTGGGTAATCCGCACTGCCGAATCAGTCTTATTAACATGCTGACCACCGGCACCGGTTGATCTGTAAGTATCAATTCGTAAATCTTTTTCATTAATCTCTATAGTAATATCATCGTCAATCTCAGGATATACGAAAACCGATGCAAACGAGGTATGCCTTCTTCTGCCGGTGTCGAAGGGAGATATTCGCACAAGGCGGTGAATGCCAACTTCAGCCTTCGCATAACCGTAGGCATACTCCCCTTCCAGGGTAAAGGTGACATTTTTAACGCCTGCTTCATCCCCAGGCTGATAATCGATAATCTTCGTAATGAATCCCCGTCGTTCACTCCATCGTAAGTACATACGTAAAAGCATCTCTGTCCAGTCTTGCGCTTCAGTCCCGCCCGCTCCGGAATGAATGGTTATAATAGCATTGTTTGCATCTTCTCTTTCCCGAAGCATCGATTTTAATTCATCGGCTCTTACAGACATTCCGAGATGTACGATGTCCGATTCAATCTCTTGCAGGGTCTTTTCATCGTCTTCTTCTTGGGCCATACCAAAAAGGATTTTCAAATCGAGAATGGCATCATGCTTTGCTTTCCAATTATCAACATCAACTTCCGCTTCGCTTTTTTCTTTCAGTATTTTTTTGGCTGTTTCCTGATCATTCCAGAAATCATCTTTTAAGACCTGTTTTTCGAGGTCTTTAATACTCTTTTCCTTTCCCTCTATGTCAAAGATAACCTCTCAATGTATTAATTCTTCTCTCAAGATCCTGTATTGCTTCTGAAATATCTTCGATCATTTACTCTTCTCCTCTTAAATGAAATTAAACCAATCACTGTTATGGTAATGAAACACATGTATATAAATATATCTCCATACCTTGCATAAAACGTGCCCTGGTTAAGGTATGTGACGGTTCCATCGAGAATTGTCCTCTCAAACAGGCCGGTTTGTGAAATAATTTCTCCTGTTGGTTTTATAATAGCACTGATGCCTGTATTTGCCGCCCGTATTATATAAAGACGATTTTCAACGGCTCTGAATGCAGTCATCGTCAAATGCTGATAAGGAGCCGATGAGGTTCCGAACCACGCATCATTGGTAATATTAATGAGCAGGGTAACTCCCATTTTATGGTACTGTCTGCTTATTTCGGGGAAAATTCCTTCATAACAAATGAGAACTCCTATTTTCTTGCCACCCAAAACGAGAGGAGTAAGCTCTTTCCCCGGTCTAAAATCGCCGACTCCAACCACTAACTTTTCAAGAAAGAAAAATACCCTGCGCAGGGGAACATATTCGCCATATGGTACCAAGTGCATTTTATCATATCTTCCTGCAATATCACCAGCCGGTGATATAAGATACGCACTATTCGAAAAATAATTTATACCATTCTCGTTCAGGTAACTGGGACTTCCGAACAAGAGATAGGACTTTGCTTCCTTAGCAATATTAATGATAAATCTGTGCTTGTCATCAATATTCTGAAAAAAAAAGGGGGCCGCTGTCTCCGGCCATACGATTAAACGATTTCCTGATTTTGCGCTCGTGAGTGACGACTTTCTATATATCTCCAGCGTATCATTCTGATATTTATTATTCCATTTCACCGTCTGATCTATATTGCCCTGAACGATTGTAACTTTATCCGATTTCTTTCCCTCCATAACATGCTCCAGCTGATCCAACCGATAAACACCATAAGTGAAAATCAATATGATAGCGACAGCTGCCATAAAAACCTCCGACAGGACTCTTTTTCTTGTTTCCACCTTTATCGACATCAAGTCATAAAGAACACAGTTGACGACAACGATGATAAACGTCAATCCATAGACACCTGATATGTCAATAATCTGTATGAAAGAAATCATGCCATGCATAGAATAGGCAAGATTTTCCCAGGGGAAGCCCGTTAATATATG
>JAFGQS010000040.1 GCA_016935565.1 Deltaproteobacteria bacterium | reverse complement strand
TCAAAAGGTAGTGCCAAGACTATTTTGGGCACTCGTAGTCCTTTGATATTACAGAATATTAATTTTTCGACTGTCAAAGATCAGTTAGAAGTTAATATATACTTTATTTATGGTGGCATAACAAGCTGTTGGTGAAACATCCTGCAACACTTTCTTTGACAGTTTCTCCCTGCCCGTAATTTCTCCCTTTCATAAACAGGATAAATGATCAATGAATCTATACCATGGCGTCTCCTCGTCAGCAGTTTTCATTGTAAGTTTCTGATACTATAGCATAATTCATTAAATTAGTGCATAATTTACAGCATGCGTCCGAAAGATATACCGTGACCAATTGAACTTGACAAGGGCTGTGAAATCGCGTTAGGGTCTCCTTCACATTCAATGCAGCAGGACATACCATGGGGTTACTAAAAGGAACGTTATCATTTTCACGGTACCGTGTCGTCGGCACCCTGCCGGGGAATACCCGGGACTTTATCGATAGACAGATCAAACTGTTTGCATTCCGCGAGTCATCGACGGCGGGTGAAAAAGCCATGGGATGGACCAGCCTGGAAAATGTGCTGGATACGAATTTTGAATACGCAAATTATGTACTGGCTGACTATTTTATTTTCTCCCTTCGCATCGATCGGAAGGTAATTCCTCCCTCCCTGCATAAGCTTAAGGTCCTTGAGGCTGAAAAAAGGATTATGGCCCAGAAAGGGAAATTTAAAATCTACAAACAAGAGAGGGAAGAAATCAAAGAGAACGTTCGTCTCACTCTTCTGGATAAAACACCCCCGACACCTTCATTTTATGAAGTCTGCTGGAATAGTTCACAGGGATGGCTTCTTTTCGGCTCGCACGCAAAAAAGATCAGGAAAGAGTTTGAAGAGTTTTTTAAGAGAACCTTTAACCTGACCCCGGTTTCGTATTATCCTTGGGATTTGAGTCACATGGATCGAGAGATGGCTGAAACGGTTGCTTCTCTAAAAACGGAAATTTTTTCGGTGCCAAAAAGATAGAAACCCATGAACTCTCTTAAAACTGACATATCGTTTCTCGGACGAGAATTTTTAACCTGGCTCTGGTTTAAAAGCGAAGAACGAGACAGTATCATCATGATACCGGATGTGGGGGATATTTCCGTTTCTTTTGTACGAAGAATCGTTCTCGAATCAGGAGAAGGCCAGTATTCAGAGACGGTAGTCTGCCACGGATATCATGCCGATCTCAGGGAAGCGAAAGCGGCGCTTCGTGAAGGGAAAAAAATCAAGGAAGCCCGTCTCAGGATGGGTGTCGGTGCTGAGGAATGGGAATTTACATTCAAGGCGGACGATTTCCAGTTTCAATCAATGAAACTACCCACGATTATGAAATTTGCCGAAGAAGAAGGTAACGCGGAAGGAAGGATTCTCGAGAGAATCTACCTGGTAGAGACTGCCATGAGGACGATGGAACAACTTTTCTCCTTTTTCCTCAACAAACGCAGGCTTCCCGAATGGTTGTCCGAAGAAATTCCACGAATACAACACTGGATGAACAGATAACCAGTCCTTTTTTAAGAATGGTTTTTTCAAAACCGTAATTTTTTGACGGTTTGTACGGAAACCAATTATGTCACCCTCTATCTGTTACATCCGCACATAGACAAAGGGGCTTAAAGAGTCATATACGGTACGAGGACTCTCAATCACCGAGAAGGAACGGATCGACGTAAATGAAGTGGCAGTCTGTGGCATGTCTCCGAGAACGATTGAGAAAAGGCTTGACAAAATGAAAAATCTCGGTCAATTGTCTAATGAATCACGTATCAGCATGATTCTTTCAACACCTTCGGTACACTACCGTTGTATATATAACTAACAACATATCTTTTATAATGTAATAATATGGTTACCTCCCTCACGGATGGAACAAAGGAGAGATCTATGACGCTGCGATGGAGCCTGTTGTTAACCGTTTGTCTTTTGTTTCTCAGTAGCGCTCCCGCCAATGGGCAAAATGATAAACATCTTTCAAAAAAAAATGCCCTGGGATTAAAACTCGGTTATCATTTCTATCTGACCAGCGATTTAATGGATTACTGGCTCATGGAGGAAGAGGACTATAATAGTGCCGTCGGCGAATTGAGTTATGAATTTAAACTATCCAACTATGTAAGTATCTATTTTTCTTTCTGTTTTTTTGAGACGGACAATAATTATACTACTACGAAAAGAATATCGGGCACCGGTTATTATATTGACATGTACCCTTCATCGAACCTTAAAGTTCGAAATTTTTTCTGTCCCCATCTTTTAAGGCATATCTTCCCCTCGATGAATTATTTTTGCTCTATGCCGGAGTCGGGCCGGACTATGGATACACTCAAACCGATTTTTACTGGAGATGTGATGCTAATAACGGAACTACTACCTAACAACTCGGCATTCGTGAATCTGATGAGCATCACTCTTTCGGATATCACGGACTTGCGGGAATCGAATATTATTTCTATAGGGAACCACAGGTTCATGGGGATTATGATGCCCCTGTCAGTTTGGTTCTCGAGTACAAGTATTCATCCTTAGAGGTGAAAGATGTTGATGATAAGGTGTTGCATAATATACGAACCAATACCGGTATCATTGTTGATCCTCATGACATGAATATAGGAGGTCATTTTGTCTATCTTGGATTGAGGTGGCATTTTTAATCACACACTTTCTGCGTTGTATTGAGAACAATCACGGGTACGCAGCTATTGCCGTTTTTGTTTATGACAATGCTTGCAGTTGCTGAGGTTTTTTTTAAAGTTTGCATGTTCTGAGTATCTTAAAAGTAATAAAGGAGAGAAGAAGATGCAGGAGAAAAAACTTGTAAACCTTATAGAGATTGCCATTGAAAGAGAAGAGGCGGCCTTCGCTTTTTACATGGATTTATACGATAAGATAGAAGATAAAGAAGCGAAAGATGTCCTGGAGTTTCTTGCAGGGGAAGAAAAAAAACATAAAGAGTTTCTCATTGGCTATCGTGATGGTCATTTCAGCCCGGATGCGCTGCAGTTGAATGAAGTGGTTGATTACAGGATAGCAGAACATCTTGAGGTTCCTGATCTTGACAAGGATATGGAGAGTAAGGATGTGTATCTTGTTGCGGCACATCGCGAACTCCAGACTTACAATTTTTACAAGGCCCTGGCTGATCTCCATCCCGACGGCGAGGCAAAAGAAATGCTTCTGAAGATGGCAAATCAAGAACTGAAACACAAAGAAAAAGTAGAGTATTTATATGCAAATACAGCTTTCCCTCAGACAGCGGGAGGGTAATCATTCCCGAAGGGCATAGGTCTGTTGTGAATCTTGCGTTCTGTTTGGCACCATCTTCTCTATGGATGTTAAAAAATGTTTCACCAGTCCGTCTCAACAAAAAACCCTTTTGATTATTGAGCATTATGCGTTATGGACCGATGAAGAAAATCCCGCTTGTCAAACAAACCAGCGGGGGTTTTTATTTGGAAGGAAAGCAAGATCTCCAGGGTGCATTTTGACAGCTCACGCCGGCCAATGTAAACACAATGATGTTAGAGGAGAGATGCCATGTTTGAAAAAATATTATTGCCGACTGATTTTTCGGATGTAGCGGAGAAAGCCCTGAACTTTGTGAAGCAATTAAAAGATGCTGGTACTCAGGAGGTGGTCATTCTCCATGTTATAAAGAAAAACAGCCCCGAAGTTATTGCCCAGTACAGTTCTATCAGGGATTTCGAGGAAGTCGAGAAGGAAGTGGAAGGAGACGCGAGAAAACGGATCAGCCGTATTGAAAAGGAACTCAAAGAATGTGGATTTAACGTTCAGGTGAGAATTGAAACGGGATTTCCATTCAGTGAAATATTGAGAGTAGAGACGGAGGAGAATGTTTCGGCTATTGTTATCGGTTCACACGGATTGAGCAATATCAAGGAAATGCTTCTCGGATCGGTTTCTGAATCGGTAATAAGAAAGTCAAAGAACCCCATTATTGTCGTCAAGAGATAGCAGATCATGGCTTTTGCTTACCTGTCTGTAAAAGATCCCGGCAAAAAACAGACCGTCTGTTTTGTCAAGGCCCGGAAACAGTGGACGGATGGTATCAAAACAAAGGGTAAAGCAACGTTGTAATCGAAAGAACATAAAGGAGAGACGTGTGCGATTCATGAAAAGATTATTTATATCTGCGATATGTGTATTATTAGTGACATCTCTCGCTTTTGCCGAAGAAACAGTCCCTTCCCGCATTAAAGAGGTGACGCTGTTTTCCGGGCAGGCATTAATACAGAGAGAGGCCTTTGCAACGATTGACAAAGGAGTACATGAACTCTTCTTGGAAGTTGAGGCCTTTCGAATTGACAGGGATTCAGTCTCGGCAAAAGTATTTGGATCCGGTGAGATATTCAGTGTCCAGTTTAAGGAGATTCATGTCAAGGAGTCGCCCCGGGAAAACATTAAAATATTGGAACAGAAAATAGAGAAACTGAAACAAACGAGGAGAACGTTAACCGATGAAAAAGATGTATTGAACAAAAAAGATTTATTCCTGCGTTCGTTAATCACTTTTTCCCAGACCCAGGTTCCCCAGGACGTCAAAACAAGTTTTCCCAAGATAGAAGACCTGGAGAAAACCCTTACGTTTCTGGCTTCTCAATTGCAGGCTATTAATACCCGAAAGCAACACCTCGACTCAAAAATAGATGACATTGACAAAGAGATAAAAGTCCTGGAACGGGAATTGGGTTCTCTCCATGAACCTGAGAAGAAAACAAAAAAATTCATAGCAGTGTTGTTCAAATCATTGAGGGAACAGAAGATCAAAATCGAAGCCACGTATGTAACCCGACGGGCACAGTGGGCACCGCTGTACAGAGTGTCTGTTCCGTTGACATTGCGTGAAGTGGATTTGGCGATGTTTTCGAAGATTCAGCAGAAAACGGGAGAACATTGGAAAAACGTGGCACTCACCATTTCTAATGTCATCCCATTGCAGGGTGTCGAACTTCCATCGCCGGATACCTGGACCCTCGATATACAGAGACAACGGGCGAGAAGATTGAAGTCATTCGGACGTGATGCAATGGAAAAGGCCGCACCGGCCATGTCTGTCCAGGAGACGAAAGAAGAGGCAGATTTTGAGCAGGTGCCCGAAGAAGAGGCGACGGTTGCATATGCCCAGAGAGAAGAGCTGCCCCTGTCCTTTGAGTACAAAATTCCCCAGATGCTTGATATAGAATCACGAAACAAGGAAACAATTTTGCCCCTGTTTGGCAGGAAATTGCAAGGAGAGTTTTTTTATTACGCGGTACCAGGAAAAAGCCTCTTGACTTTTCTCGTGTGCCAGGCGAGAGCCGACAAAGAACTCTTGAGCGGTCCGTTAAATGTATATTTTGGTGATCGGTTCATAGGAAAAACCTTCCTGAGCGAGAAGAAACCGGGACAGGATTTTAATCTGAACCTGGGGGCAGACAGGGAAGTCAAGGTAAAGAGAGAAAAAATAAAGGATAACGTCAAAGAGACCTTTTTCGGACAACTTGAAAGAGATACCATTATCCGGGAGATGGCCTTTAAAATAACGCTCGAGAACCTGAAAGATAAACCTGTAAAGCTCAAAGTGATGGATACCCTACCTGTGTCAAGAACGGACAAGGTAAAAGTGAAGGACATAACGATAAATCCGGCACCGGCTGAGAAAAATTACCAGGACAGAGAAGGGGTTTTGCTCTGGGAGTGCCAGTTAAAACCTGAAGAGAAGAAGGAAATTACGATAGAATTCGTGGTGACGTATCCCAAAAATCTACCAGTACAGGGGTTGTAAGGATTGCGCGACTGAATAGTACTTGTCAAACACAAAAGGATGTAACCTATGCTTGTAACGGAAATTCTGGCTAGAAATGCGCGGATGTATCCGGACGAGATATCGTTGATTGAACGCGATGCCGTTAATAATTCCCGACGGGAGATTACGTGGGCTGAATTTGACCGACAGGCTAACCGGACCGCCAACCTGTTGCTCAGCATGGGGGTCGGCAAGGGAAGTAAGGTGGCACACTTACTGATGAATTGCCTGGAATGGCTGCCTCTCTATTTTGGTATTCTGCGAACGGGGGCATGGGTCGTACCGTTAAATTTTCGCTTCAGTGGCGACGATATCAGACATTGCATAGATGTTACAGAGGCGGATGTTCTCTTTTTTGGCCCCGAGTTTGTGGAACGGATTACCGAAATCAAAGAATCGTTACCGACAGTCAAACATTTCCTGTTCGTCGGTGACGGGGGGCCGGACTTCAGCGAGAGTTACCTGAAACTCCATGCGCATGTGCCCGTAACAACGCCCGACATTCCCCTGGGAATAGAAGATGAAGCGGCTCTTTACTTTACTTCAGGGACGACCGGTCGTCCCAAAGCAATTCTTTTGACCCAGAGAAACCTGGAATCGGCCTGTATTGTTGAAAATCAACACCACAAACAGACACATGATGATACTTTTATCTTGATCCCACCCCTGTACCACACGGGGGCCAAGATGCACTGGTTCGGCAGTTTTATCGTCGGCGGAAAGGCAGTTATCCTGAAGGGAGTAACCCCTCGGTGGATACTGGAAGCGGTTTCTGAAGAACAGGGTACCATTGTCTGGCTTTTGGTGCCGTGGGCACAGGACATCCTCACGGCCCTTGAAAGCGGTGACGTATCGCTCGATGATTATAGACTGGATCAGTGGCGCCTCATGCATATCGGGGCCCAGCCGGTTCCCCCGAGCCTGGTTCGGGATTGGTTAAAGGTGTTTCCTCATCATCAGTACGATACCAATTACGGGCTCAGCGAATCGACGGGTCCCGGTTGTGTACATCTCGGGATAGAAAATACGCACAAGGTCGGAGCAATCGGTATTCCCGGCTTTGATTGGGAGTATGCAATTGTTGATGATCACGGAAGGAGGGTACAATCCGGAGAGCCGGGAGAACTTATCGTCAAGGGTCCCGGAGTCATGAAGGAATACTATAATAATCCCGAGGAGACGGAAAAAGCTGTCAGTGATGGCTGGTTGTATACGAGTGATATCGCCCGGGTTGATGAAGACGGTTTTATCTTTCTCGTTGACCGGAAAAAAGACGTCATTATCACGGGCGGAGAAAATATTTTCCCCGTGGAGATTGAAAATTTTCTTCAGGGTCACCCGGCTATACAGGATGTTGCAGTTATCGGTCTTCCCGATGAACGTCTCGGAGAAATCGTTGCAGCAATCATTCAGTTAAAGCCGGAGCAAACGGCTACTGAAAACGATGTAATGGAATTTTGTCGGGAGATGCCCCGATACAAAAAACCACGGAAAATATTTTTCGATAATGTCCCCCGGAATCCCACGGGCAAGATCGAGAAACCCCGCCTGAGGGAGAAGTACGCCGGCTATCGAGCAATGTTTCAATCGTAAGACACGGTTCCAGCGAAATTATAAGATTTACAAAGAGGGACCGTGTTATGTAAAAAATACAACTTCAAGCACGTAAAATAGTACGGTCTTGAACATGCATTAAAGAGGAATCACATTCTCAGCAGTTAAGCCTTTCGGGCCTTCGTTTGTGTTAAAGCGTACACGCTGGCCTTCGAATAACGTTCTAAAACCCTCAGCCTGTATGTTGCTGAAATGAACAAACACATCAGTGCCTTCATCGTCTGTGATAAATCCGAAACCTTTGCGCTCATCAAACCATTTTACCGTACCTTCTAACATTCCTTAACCCCTCACTTTTTATTTAATTAACCCCTTATGAAGAAGTGATTAGCAATGACGATAATAAGACCTAAGAAAATTACCACCGATAAAACTGTCCACAAGCGATAAAGAGACTTTTTATTTTTGTTGGCTGTAATCTGAACGTTGACGGAACCGGGAACGCCGTCTACTGTATCAGTGCTGATCATTTTCATTGGATCGACTGACAGAGTTGATTTGCACAAAGGACATCGAAAATAAAGGTCTCCCGAATCGGGATTATGCCCCGTATATTTGAAAATATTGGCAGTCGGATTTGCTGAAGGAGCTCCGATTTCAACGTTCCCGCGATGACCGCACTGACGGCAATTGATGTTTCTCGAAAACATGCTTTGTTCCCTTATTCGTTGTATTTCCTGATCAAGGGAAGGGCTATTGGTGATTTCATGCACGTAATCTTCGTTAAAATATTTTGGCATACGGTATTCAAAGGTGACTCATGGGAAATTTACGGCCCAATAACTTCTCCTTGTTTGTTTAATATCGATTCCCTTGTGTCTATTTTCCTTTATCCCTCGCAATTAGAGTTTTTTTACAAACGTTTTCTCTTGAGGGAGTTAAGTCTTGATTGTATTTAATATCTGAGAGTGTTTTGAAAATCTTGATCGGAAAAGAAGCGTTTGCTTAAGAAATGATTCCCCCCATCGAAAAATCGTGACGGAGCATATGCCAGTTTGTACAAATTGGCAATACTGAATTTTTACCTGCTTACTATCAGGTGAAAACCAATATTATGATAATGATGAAAGAAAGGACTGAAGGTTGGCTTTTTTATTTTTCAAACCGAATTTCTTTCTGATGTTGTCTCGATGGAAGTCGATGGACCGGGCAGCTAAATTCATGAGTTCGGCAATTTCTTTGGTGGTTTTTCCTTCTTTGACCAGGTTTGCCACCTGAATCTCTTTCGGTGTGAAGTTGATGTAATGAGCAGTTATATTCCGGAGGAAAGGAGACGTTATATTTTTAAGATTTTCTTCAATGATACTAAGATATGACATCTGATCGGAAATAGATTGGCATTGCCGTAACTTCTCGATGTATGGCAGGACTAAGCTCCTGATATTGTTTAGTATGTCTCCCTGTATTTCTGCTGTTTGATTTTCCATATTTTGCAGCAAAACCTTCAGGGCACTGTTTGCTTCCTCAAGAAAGCGAGATTTCAGTGCCAATTCATGCTCTCTCTTTTTCAATGCTTTTTCAGCTTTCTTGCGTTCTTCAATTTCTTCAGTAAGTTGTCGGTTTTTAACCATAAGTTCAGCAGTACGTTCCTGCACACCCCGCTCGAGCATTTCTTTCGCCGTCTGTAGCTCATCCTCAAACTTCTTTCGATGTGTAATATCACGGAGTGTCACGAAATCCGCAGTTTTACCCCGAAAATTTATTTTGGTACCAATGCCTTCAACCCACTTTTCATTATTGTATGCGTCAATAATTTTATATTGTTTTAAAGGTCCGGGTTTTCCTTCTTTAATAAGATTGAGATCTTTAAGCACTATTGGCATGTAATCCGGATGGATAAAATTTGATATGTTTTGTCCGATTATTTCCTGATCGGTATCCGACTGGGCCATCTGTACTGCTTCACCATTCGCAAAGATAATCGTGCCGTCCCAATCGACGATTGCGGCAGCATCCCGCATCCGGTTCATCAGAATACAGAAGAGATCCTCATTTTCTCGCAAATTTTTGTCCAATTCTGTCTCTCCTGCCAGATCATTGATTATTTGAAGGTGTTTTTCCCCCATATCTCTCATTCCCTCGTCCTCATGCAATATCTGAGTTTATGAGTTTGATTCACATAACATACTAGTAATGTGAATGTAAACAGTGATGTTGGGCTGAAGGTCGGGAGGATGCCATAACAGTTATTGTGAGAATATCCGGCCTGACGACTTGCGAATTTGTGAATCGATCGACGACTGTGCATATCGTCAGTCAAGATTTTTTCACTAATGAGGAAAAATATCTCTCATGGCAATGCCAAAAAGAAGATCGGGTGATACATACGGCATAATATGACTTTTTCTTCTTGACCGAAAAATGTCTTTAACTTTATAGTGCTAGCATCATGGGGGAGATAAAAGTCTTACAACCACCGATTTTCGGTATAGAGAATGGAGGGATTTTACAATGTTTAAGAAATTTGCTTTGTTTTTATGTGTTATTTGTATCGCCCTTTCTTTTTCATCAATAAAACCCTACCTGGCATTCGGGGCAAAAAAACCATTTATATTCGGAGTACTCCTTGTCGGACCGTATAATGACCACGGGTATAGCCAGGCACATTTCGAAGGAGGTCAGTACGCAGAGAAAAATGTTGCGGGAACCAAGATGATTTATATCGATAATGTCAATCCCGCTGCTCGTCCCGGCGTTACAATTTCTCAATTGGTCGATGACATGGTGGAAAAGGGTGCCCAACTCGTCATTGCCAACTCTGACGATATGAAGGATGGTATCCGGGAAGCAGCTCTTGTGCATCCCGGGATCGACTTCGTTCACATTTCCGGAGATGATGTGCTCACCGGGAAGGCACCGAAGAACCTTGCCAATCTTTTCGGCCGGATGGAATACGGCAAGATGATGGCTGGCTTCGTTGCGGCAATGACGACAAAGACCGGCAAAATCGGATACCTTGGTCCGCTGGTCAATGCTGAAACCAGGAGGCTTGCGTCTTCATGCTACCTGGGAGCACGGTATGCATGGGAAAGGGTATTGAAAAAGGATCCCGGGGATTTGAAGTTTCAGGTTACGTGGATCGGTTTCTGGTTCAATATCCCGGGAGTAACTGCCGATCCCACACAGGTTGCACAAAACTTTTTCAACACCGGATATGATGTCGTCATTTCGGGAATAGATACGACTGAAGCGGTGGTTGTAGCCAGACAGAAAAAAGGGGAAGGTAAAACAGTCTGGGCTATTCCATATGACTATATCGGTGCCTGTAAGGGTGCATCCGATGTCTGTCTGGGCGTTCCTTATTTTAACTGGGGACCCGGTTATGTCCGTCTTCTTAAGGAGTCGATGGCGGGCAACTGGAAGTCTGTGTGGCTCTGGCTCGGACCTGATTGGAAAGATATTAATGATCCCGATACCACTACGGTAGGTTTCATCAGGGGAAATGCTCTACCGGCTTCGGCAGAAAAAGCCCTGTCCTCATTTATCGGGGATTTGGGTAAGGGAAAGGTACAATTATTCAAAGGACCCCTCTCGTATCAGGATGGAAGCGTATTTCTGAAAACGGGTGAAATCGGTACTGACAAGCAAATATGGTATATGGAGCAACTTTTACAGGGCATGATGGGTCAGAGTAGTGTAAAATAACCCGTTATTTCTGTGACGTGAAAAATAGAGTAAACACACAAAGTGCAGAGGGCGTATAAACATCTTCTGCACTTTGTACTTTAATAGCTCTTGTTTCAAAATGATTACAGACAATGTGGCTTGAAGTAAAAGATATTCACAAATATTATGGGTCCAAGAAGGCCAATAATGGTATTACGGTCACCGTAAAACCGGGTACGATCCATGGCATACTCGGTGAAAATGGTG
>JAFGQS010000190.1 GCA_016935565.1 Deltaproteobacteria bacterium | reverse complement strand
ACGCTGTAAGCAAAAATCATTGCTCATTGACCTGTAACATATACAGACACATACAGTTCAAAACCGGCGTTTCCGGATGGACACTAGATAGAATGAATAATATTCCGCTGTTTATAAGAGTTGATGATGTAATAGATCTTGATTATCGTTTGAACAGGATAATTGATGAAATGATGTGTCTGCAGATACCGGTACTGGCCAGTGTTATTCCTTCTCAAATAACATCATATTGTGCGAAATGGCTTTCGCGGAAGCGAGAGTCATTCCCTGAGATGATAGAAATCGGTCAGCATGGTTATCGTCATACCAATTATCTCCGCGGTTCGTTGCATGGAGAATTTTGCAGAACACGTAACTATGAAAAGCAACGTGAAGACCTGATTGCCGGGAAGAATATAATGGACAACCTCGAAAAATTCTGCAACAAACACCAATCTTAAACTATGGGCGATACTACGTTAAAATTCTTTAATAAAAAGGCAGTGGCGCTATTCGCGCTTTCAATAATTTTTGTTATTGCCTTTTCAAGCAGGATCATTGCCGTTCAATTGTTAAGTTCAGAACCGGACAAGGATGCTCTTCAGTATCAACAGATTGCATTGAACCTCATTGATGGTTACGGGTATGCCTTGGAGCCGGGAGTTCCGACTACTTTACGTCCCCCATTGTATCCCCTCTTTATTGCCGGGATTTATGCTTTGACTGGCAAGAATTATTGCCATGTCCTCTATGCACAGGCGTTGCTTCATGCGTTGCTTGTCTTCCCTGTCTTTTTCCTGGGTTACCGCATCAGCAGACAGACATTGGTCGGAATTTTTTCGGCGGGTCTTTTTGCAATACATACATCATTTGAAATAGTCAGTGTTCTTTATCGTGAAAATATTATTGTGATTTTAATTGTCTTGTTCTTATGGTTTTTGTATGAGGGTTTCCGAAAACCTTCCGCCATGAAATTTATCGGTGCGGGCCTTTTGTCCGGTCTGCTCGGTCTTACCAATCAGGTTTTTATCCCGCTGAGTATAGCAATATTACTTTTATATTTGATTTGGCCGAGAAAACAAAATCTTCTGAAATTGATTGTTGTTCATACACTGATCTCTTTGTTGATTGTCGTAACGTGGCAAGTTCGGAATCACTTGTTACCTGACAAGGGAGAAAAAAAACATGTAACGTGGGCTCTTGAATTTGCATACTACCCAGCGTTTTCCGGTGATTGGTGGTGGCCCGTTACCGATATGGTTGAGTTGGAGAAAAAACGTGATGAAGCAAGAAACTTTTTAACTGATCATGAAGATAACCGGAACATAAAATCGAGACTGGTAAAAACATTGGCTGCCCATCCCTTAAACACTGCGAAATTAATGATGAGCCGGATTTTGATCTTATGGATGTCACCTCCCGTAGGAACTTCTCAACTTAAAAGCTGCTGTCAACCACTCGCGCTACTGGCGTTTGGATTACAATGCTTATTTGTAATGATTGGGCTGATTATATTAGTATACAAACTACCCAGACAACCGGAGTTGTTCATTTTTGCAGCTTTTGCGCTGTATGTTACGGCTGTATACGCAGTGACGCATTCAATCAGGCGTTATGGCTATCCTTTGGTGCCACAGGAATGTATCTTTTTCTCGTGGGGGATTTCGACCTTTTATCATATGATCAAATACAGAAAGGAACAACCATGGAATCCCAATATATGAATTCCGGTCTTAGCGTCATTGTGCCCGTTTATAACGAGGTTGATGCGGTTGAGTCCACGGTGAGAACCCTTCAAAATATTATAAAAGACGTGGGCGTATACGCTGAACTTATTGTAGTGGACGATGGTTCAAACGACGGAACTTCCCATGTTCTGAATGGCCTTCACGGAGAGTTGCAAATTCTGAGGCATCCATCAAATCGAGGATATGGAGCTGCTATAAAAACCGGTATAAGCCATGCAAATTATCAGTACGTAGCAATAACGGATGCTGATGGGACATACCCCAATGAAGACTTGCCAAGATTATTGGGTAAAATGGAAACTCACGACATGGTGGTGGGAGCAAGGACATCAGATGAAGTCCATATCCCTCTGATTCGAAGACCTGCCAAATGGGTGCTTAACAAAATTGCCAATTATTTGTCAGAAACGAAGATTCCCGATCTTAACTCGGGGTTTCGAATTTTCAGGAAAGATATCGCAGAACAGTATTTTCATATTTTGCCGAATCGCTTTTCCTTCACTACTACTATTACGTTGGCCATGATTTCAGACGGTTACAGAGTGCATTATGAGCCCATTAATTATCACCAAAGAGCGGGTAAATCCAAGATCAAACCTGGTGATGCGTGGGCATTTCTGATGCTAATAATAAGAACCATAACTTATTTTAATCCACTTCGTTTCTTTTTGCCGTTTGCAGTTTTTCTCTTTCTAGTCGGGATAGGAAGACTAGGTTATGATGTCTTTTGGCTTCATAATTTGACAGATTCAACAACATTGTTGTTTCTTTTTGCGTTACAGGTAAGTCTGATTGGTATTGTAGCAGACTTGATTGTTAAGAGAAGTGGGCCATTAAAAAGAGTTCCATCAGATGACCAGTCAGGTAATTCATTTCATTGAAATCAGCCGCACTTGCTAAGAGTACAGAAAGAAAGTAAATTTAAAGTGATGAATGTTCATTTAGTCAGTAACAGCTTATCTGAATCTGAAGATCGGGAATTATTTAATCGGATTGCAGAAAAATATTACCAAAAAGATTTGCTTCAAGCTTCTAGAATCGCCAGACGGCATCGGCTAGAGCAGACCATCAATGCGATATCAACTTCCCCTAATATAAGTATTCTTGAAGTCGGATGTGGGGCAGGGTTTTCCGTTGAATATTTGAAAGGAAAATATAGTAAATATTGTGGGATTGATTATTCTGAAAGACTAATTGAATTCGCAAAAAACTATCATGCAACCCCTGGTATAGAATTTTACGCAACCAAGGTTAGAGACTTCAAGCCTGAGAAAATGTTCGATTTGATAATGCTGATTGGGGTACTTCACCACATGAAAAATATACCCGATCAAATGAATCATATGATTAACCTCTTAAAACCGGGAGGATGGCTGGTTTCCAACGAGCCCCATTCTGGGAATCGTTTGTTTCATTTGTCTCGAAAGCTTCGGAAAATGTTTGATCCGGACTATTCCTCAGACCAAAGAGAATTTGCGATTCCAGAGCTCTATAATATTTTTAAAGAGGCTGGATTGGAGAATATTCGCATACACCCGCAAGGGGTATTTTCCTCCCTCTTTGCAGAAGTTATAATGCCCTTTCAAGGCATTACAGCTTTATTGTCAAAAGGTGCATGCAAGATTGATAAACTATTAGAAAAGAACCCAAGTACTTACTTGAGCCGGATGACATGGAATGTGGTCATTGGTGGTTCAAGACAGTTAATGTGACCCATCTTCTATGATATGTTAAAATTGCGCAAAGTTTTCAAACAAATAATAGGATTCGGTGCATCTGGTATCATTGGAACAGTATGTAACCTTATGGTTACCATCATTCTCCATGAGATTTTTTCAATAGAAGTTAGAGGTGCTTATTTATTTGGATTGTTAACTGCCGTTCTCGTAAATTTCTACCTCTGTCGGAACTTAATTTTTCAGTCAAAGGGAAACATGTGGCGTCAATTGTTTGCTTATGTACTTTCATCTTTTTTATTTCGTGGCCTAGAGTACGGTGCTTTTTTACTTCAGGAAATGACAATTAATCTTCCTTACGTTTTGGCAATACTCCTGATACAGGCGACCTCTTTTTTATTGAAATTTTTTTATTACAGAGAACTGGTGTTTACACGTATAAGATAACTTTGCTTTGAACAAAAAGTATGAAAATAGAAACAATATGAGAGAATCAATCCAAACATATTTTTCGAAAGCGATATGGCTTTCTGCAAAAGAAATTGAAAGACCGTTTGTTCGGCATAAAAACGCACAAAACTCCTCGGGAGAAATATGGCATGAGAAATCAGAGATTAGTTATCCGCTCTTATCAGTTATTATCCCGACCTCTGATGCCTACCGCGATGGTTATTTTAAAAAATTGCTTGACCAGATAAGTAGACAAAATTTCATGCATTTTGAGGTTATAGTTGTCCGGGCTGATAAACGCCAGGGCCGTGCCATTAACGTCGGCGCTTCATTGGCTAAGGGAGAATACATTATAACGCTGGATGATGACACATCTCTGCCTGATCCTGAGACATTTAGTAAATTAGTGGCAGTCATGGAGAGGTATCCCGAAATAGGGATGGCAGGAGGCAATAATGTTATTCCGGAAGATGCAAGCCCGTTTGTACGACATGTGATGAAACAGATTCCACGCCGTTCGTGGGAACCAGTTAAAGTAGTCACCGACTCGGATCTTGCAGAACATCCATGTCTTATTATGCGCACTCAGGAGTTTAAGGATGTTGGTGGAGAGAATGAGTTGATTCCCCGTGGACTTGATCCTTACCTGCGTGATGCATTTCGTAAGATGGGAAAACGTGTTGTGGTTGTGCCGGGAGTTATTTATCATCACCTACCACCAGACAGCTTGAACAAGCTTCTGCGTCAGTTTTATCGCAACGGCTGCCAAGCCGCCTATACCAATCGTAAATATCCGCAGTGGATAATCGAAACGCCATCGACGCATGGCTCATTTGAAACCCATGTTCTATTTCCAATGCGACTTTTGCGTTTTCCCCTTCGTTTATTGAAAGCCCTTATAACGATTAAGCCCATTTTATTCCTATGTGAATTTTCTTATGCCGTAGGCTTTGTGCGGGAGTGGTTATTAGCCAAGGAATCAAATGATTAAGATGCTTGATGCGACAGTGTTTATAATTGATTTGACAAAAAAGCTCTATATTGGTATGAATTACTTATTCAGAAATACGGAGGCAGAAAATATGAAAATATCTGAACGAGGACAGATTACTGTTCCCAAGACGCTTCGCGATCGATTTGGTCTGCATAAGGATGTTGAGATTGATATTATTTCGACAGTAGATGGTATTTTAATTCAAAAACGCAGTCGAGGCAGGCATCCTGTTGATTCGGTATTAGGTGTTCTTGGCCAGCCGTCCGACACTGATACCTACATTGAAGAGGTCAGAGGACAATGATCACTGCTGTTGATACAAATATCCTTCTGGATGTTTTCCTTCCCGATAAGAAATTTGCGCCAGATTCTTCCAAACTTCTAAAATCTGCATATGACGAGGGGGCGCTGGTCATCTGCGATATAGTTTATGCCGAACTCGTTCCCCAATTTGAGGGCAGATCCATGCTGGACAGCACGCTGGCAATCATAAATGTATCTCTGTCATCTGTGGACAGAGATATTGCATTTCTCGCCGGGGAAAGATGGAAGGTTTATAGAAAGTCGGTTGGGGAAAGAAAAAGAATCATTACAGATTTTCTCATAGGTGCGCACGCCATGATCAAGGCAGAACGTTTCCTTACTCGAGACAGGGGTTTCTATAAATCCTATTTTCCTGATCTTAAAATATTTTCCCTTTGATCGGTCAGTCGTATCTGGTTGGACATTCCGGTTGAAAAAGTACTTCAAAAAGGAATTTTTGAATTGGCTGTTGATGAAAAAGAGGACTGAATATTGAACGTTTTGTTTGTATCGGATGTTTCAATTGCTGACGTCATTGGCGGGGCTGAGAGGGTCCTGTTTGAGGAGAGTACCCGGTTAGCGAACCGGGGGCATGATGTGCATGTCCTGACCCGCAAACTGCCGCGGCATGTCTCGCATCATCAGGTGATTCAGGGGGTCAATGAGTGGAGGTATGACGTCGATCACAGCAATAGCTTATCGTACCTCAAATCTACCGCTATAAACTGCAGGAAAGTTTTTGAATCGCTCCAGAGTCGATACTCTTTCGGCTGTCTCAATATTCATCAGCCCTTTTCCGCCTTTGGCGTGATTCAATCTCCCCTCGGCAAAAATGCCGCAAAGATTTATACATGCCATTCCCTGTCATTCGAGGAATTCCAGTCGAGGAATCCACGACCCAGGTCAGTCGCGGGGAATATTCCGTATTTCCTGAACATCGAGGCGCGAAAATGTATCGAAAGAAGAGCTTTGAACCGATCGGACCGGATCATTGCCCTCAGCGGGTTCACCAGAGAAAAATTACTTCGGGTTTATAAAATCCCTGACGATAAAATCGTGATTATTCCCGGAGGGGTCGATCTTGAGCGGTTTTATCCTGCCGCCGACAGAACGGGAATCAAAGAACGGCTGAATATCCCGGGAGAAAAAACGATACTGCTTACGGTGAGAAACCTGGTGCCCCGCATGGGGTTGGAAAATCTGCTCCATGCTATGCAGGCAGTGATAAAGGCCGTCCCCGACGTTTATCTTGTTGTGGGCGGGGAAGGGCCTCTGAAAGATCGCCTCGTTTCATTGACGAGGGAACTGGGGATAGATAATCATATCAGTTTTGCCGGTTTTATCCCCGAAGCGGACCTTCCCGATTATTATCGCGCGACCGATATCTTCATTCTTCCCACCTTGGAACTGGAAGGATTCGGATTGATCACACTAGAGGCACTGGCATCGGGAGTTCCCGTCCTGGGAACGCCGGTAGGCGGAACAGTTGAAATCTTAAGCAGGCTCGGTTCTCAGTATCTCTTCAAGGATACCGGCCCGGAGTCCATGTCTGAATTGATCATTCGAACCTGTCGGGAATTTAAAGATAATCCATCATTCCAGCGGGATGTTTCTTCACGGTGCAGGGTATTTGTGGAGAAGAATTATTCCTGGGAGAAAAACGTAAGTGCCTTGGAAACTATGATTGCTCAAATGGCATCGGGGGAAATTCATGAAGGAAATACCGGTTCTGCTCTATCATAATATGGGCCATTACCCTGTGGCCGCGATGGAAGACGGCCTCCATCCTGAATCGTTCGAGCAGCAGATGGGTTTCCTTGCCGAGAATGGTTATAATGTTGTGCCGCTGAAGGCGGCGCTCGATCATCTTTCCGGCCGTATAAAATTGCCGCCCAGATCCATCGCCGTTACCATCGACGGCGGTTATCGAGACGCATATACGGATGCGCTCCCCGTTTTGAAACGCTATAAACTTCATGCCACTTTTTTTGTCGTGCCCCGATATCTCGGCGGCGCAAAGACGGTGGGCGATATACCGATACCTTGCCTAAGTTGGAATGAACTGCGGGTGATTGCTGACGCAGGAATGGGCGTCGGCCTTTTGATGTATGAGGGCAGGGGGATTAAAAGACTGTATAATGAACAGGCTGTAAAGGACAGCGTTTCCGCTTCACTGAAGGTAATGAAAGAGAATTTTGATGGTCATATCGAATTTTGTGCAGTGAAAGAGGGAGTCCCTAAGAAATCTCTGTGGGATTTTCTGAAGGTTCGAGGGTTTAAGGCGGTTTTTACCCAGTGTCCGACAAATCAGCGAACAACTCCGGCCGGCATCGGAAGAATACAAATAGATGACGATGACCATAACATTTTTCTCACCAAGATCTCTCCGATGTATCTCTTTTTTAAGGATAAGCGTTCCTGGAAATATATTCGCAGGTATAAAGTTGACAGGCTTGCCCATCGAATATCAGAAACGGTGAATAGAATTAGGGGAAATAAGCAAGTGTAAACGGATTTTAACTATGTGCGGCATTTGCGGAAAGGTGACAATGGGCGGGAGCCCGGTAGAAGAAGGTCTGCTTCGCAAGATGACATCTGTCCTTTCACATCGAGGGCCGGACGACGACGGAATCTATCTGAATCAAAAGAAGGATGTCAGCATCGGTCTGGGGCATAGAAGGCTCAGCATCATCGATCTCTCGGAAGCCGGCCGGCAGCCGATGACGAATGAGGACAAAAGTGTCTGGATGGTCTTCAACGGGGAAATATACAATTTCCAGTCGCTGAGGTCTGAACTTGAAAAGAAAGGACACCGTTTCGCTTCACAGACCGATTCCGAGGTTATCATTCACCTCTATGAGGAGGAGGGCATTGAAGGTGTAAGAAAACTCATCGGAATGTTT
>JAFGQS010000189.1 GCA_016935565.1 Deltaproteobacteria bacterium | reverse complement strand
GTGATGAACAACGTAATCGCAGCGGAATTCAAACCCCATATCGGCGGACGGGACAAAGCGCTGGCAGTTTATCTCCTTCCCTAGAGACTGTTCCCTCCGGCAGTGATTCCGGCGATCCTCTCACCATACAGCCCCACGCCAAAGCATGACAACCGACCCGTTCAAAAAAGGCAGGGCGGGCTCGGCTTTGCCTTTATGGAACATGGGAGTCAGCAAGATGGCGTCAATGATGGCAAAAAGCAAGACCTGACCCCGAAGTTCGCGGACATTTACTTACTAACTGAGAATAATAGTCAATGCCTGACTATGTATCTACCCTGTCAGCATAAGGAAATTTTCGGCGGGTATGATATAGCAGTCGCCGGGAAATGCTTCGACTTTATGGGCACGGTGAACGATCTGGTAAAATGGGATGCCAAGCTTTTCACTGAAAAATAGACCGTGTTTACTGATGTCCCGCCCCCCTTCTCGTGCTTCAAACAACGCAAGCGGCTTATTATCCTTTACGAGGACAAAATCAACCTCACGCTTCTCCCGATCCCTGATATACCTGACTTCAAACTCTCCAAGGCCCTTTTCTGTAAATCGGACCGCCATTCGTAAAAGACTTACAGCTAAAAGATTTTCAAATCGTACCCCACTGTCAGCCATTAATGACCAATCGAAAAAATACAACTTTGTTTCTTTCTTAATTGCACGGACAATAAGTTTGTGCCACGGGCGCAGAGTAAAAACCAGATATACCCCTTTCAGGATTTCAATCCAGTTTCTTATTGTGTCGTATTTCTTACCCAGGTCCTCGCTCAGCGAGGGTATACTGAGCTGAGAACCAACCTTAGTGGGAAGAATTTCCACGAGCATTTCAAGATCTTTGATATCGGTAATCCGCGAGAGATCTCTCACTTCTTCTTTTGTTATGAGCGTTTTGTAATCTTTCTGCCATCTCCGGTGAAATCTATCCGATCCCTTTAAAAAAGGTTCCGGGAAGCCACCGAGTTTAATCAATAGTTCAAGGGCTTCTTCCACCCCTTCTGTTTTGGCTTCTCGTGCCAATGATGCAAGTTCGCTGCCCCTGGTAAAAACCTCACCATCATCAAGGGTATGAGAAAAATGTCGCACCGCCTCGGGAAGGCTGAGTGGAAACATCTGGTAAGAAAAGTATCTGCCTAACAAAGAATCCCCTGATTTCTGAAAAAACCCGAGACGTGCCGATCCGGTGACGAGAAGCTGCACCTTATCCCGGTTCGTATCATAGAATCCTTTTAAAATATTGCTCCATTCCTTATGCTTATGAATTTCATCAAAAACCAGCGGGACAGGTTTGCCGGAAAACTTCTCGTTTATAGTATTTGTAAAAAAGAGGGGATTTCTCCTATACTCTAAAGGAATTAATAGGTCATCCCAATTAAAATAGGTATCAGCAGATGCTACTCCCCCAAGCCACATTTTCGCAAATGTGGTTTTCCCAACCTGCCTCGGGCCCGTCAAGAACATCATCTTGCACGCGGTCATTTCCGGATCGAAAATATAAGTACCAATGAAGCGTTCCATGGCTACCATTATCCATACAACTGGAATATTGTCAAGACTAATTTCCAGTTAACTGGAATATTGTCACAACAGTTTTCCAGCTTCAAGGATAATTGTCGAACCTTTTTTCCGGGTTTGGGATTTAACTCTACAATATCCGGAACGGGTCAATCCTGCTCATGACTCATGTTTTCTCCTAATATTTTGATTTCCCTTTCAATTGTAAAATTCATGATATTTTGCCACTTGCCCTCACACTGACCCAGCATCATTCCCACTCTTTAATAATGGCTGAACATCAGCATTAGTTAATCCTTTCATTTTTCCATGGCTTTTTTATTATATTATCCCATCCTATAAAGATGTATAATACGCTTCCATGTTTGATGAAAGGAAACAAACGCAATGGAAACTTCAAAAATCCTCACTCTGTTTGTTCTTTTCGCCTTACTCTTCTGTTCCACCAGCTGTTCAGCCGACCGCACAAGCATGCGTAAAACACCGATTGTGAAAGTAGTCCGTGAGTATGCTCCGGTGGTTGTAAATATCCGCACTGAAAGAATCGTCGATTTAAAGGAACATCCCGATTGGGGAAAATACGGCGAACAGCTTGACAATTTTCTCAAGGAGTACTACGGAGCGATATACTCGAAAGGGACTCTCAGCCTGAAAAGTCTTGGTTCGGGAGTCATTCTGAACAATGAGGGTCTCATCGTTACGAATGCTCATGTTGTTCACAGGGCCAATAATATCTTCGTGGTTCTGAAAGATGGTAGCGTTCTGAAATCAAAAGTTGTCGGGGTCAGCATGGATGTGGACATTGCATTTATCAAGACGAAACTGCCTCACCCTGTGAAGGAAATCAGGTTTGCCGACAGCGGAAATTTCATGATCGGAGAGACGGTCATAGCAATCGGAAACTCTTTGGGGCTTGAAAATTCAGTGACGGTGGGAGTTTTGAGCGGAATAGACAGGACCTTTTCG
>JAFGQS010000039.1 GCA_016935565.1 Deltaproteobacteria bacterium | reverse complement strand
AAATCCCAATATCAAATGTCACTCTCCGGTATCTTCTTTGCGTTCTCAAGCCAGACTGCGGCTTCGCTGTCACTCGGGGCCCTGTAATCACCCCGCGGAGACAATGAACCGCCCGATCCGACCTTGGGTCCATTGGGCACACAGGATCGCTTAAACTGGCTGGTTTTAAAGAATCGGTAAAGATAAACCAGGAGCCAGTGCTTAATATCACCGATCAAGTATTCATTTTGTCTGTGTTCCGGTATATCAGGCCAGTGTCCTTTCTCTCTTGTTTTCCATGCCGAATATGCCATAAATGCAACTTTTGTGGGCAGGTATCCGTAGCGTGTTATATAGAAGTTGTTGAAATCCTGAAGTTCATAAGGGCCTATGGTCGATTCTGTTTTTTGAGCGGGTTCTTCTCCGTCTTTACCGGGGATTAACTCCGGACTGATTTCAGTTTCAAGGATATCCAGAAGAATCGCCGACGTGTTCTTGCTGAATTGACCCGATTGGGCGACCCAGCGAATCAGATACTGAATCAGCGTTTTGGGGATACTGGTGTTAACATTATAATGAGACATATGGTCCCCGACGCCGTATGTACTCCAGCCCAGCGCCAGCTCACTCAGGTCACCGGTTCCCACAACGAGCGCATTTCTCAGATTGGCAATTCGAAACAGATGTGAAGTCCTTTCCCCTGCCTGAATGTTCTCGAAGGTGATATCGTACACTTCTTTTCCTTCGGCAAAAGGGTGGCCGATATCCTTGAACATCTGCATACAGCTTGCCCTGATATCGATTTCGTTAGACTCGACCCCCAAAGATTCCATCAATCTGATCGCGTTGTTATATGTCTTATCAGATGTTGCAAAGCCGGGCATCGTATAGGCCTTGACGTTGGTCCGCGGCATGTCAAGGAGGTCCATGGTATGAGCAGCCACGATCAGGGCATGCGTCGAATCGAGTCCGCCGGATACTCCGATGACGGCATTTTGGATTCCCGATGCCTTCAGCCGCTTCGCCAGACCATGCACCTGAATGTTATAAACTTCGTAACAGCGTTCATCCCGTTTATCGGGATCGGCTGGAATATACGGAAATCGAGAGATCTCTCTTTTCAGGGAGATCTTTTTATCGGGTACGCTAACTGAGAAGGGAATTTTTCGAAATTTTTCAATGTATTCACGGTGAATCTGGGCGTTCTGACCGAAGCCGGTCATGCGCATCCTGTCCTGGGCAAGTCGGTCAAGATCCACATCGGCGTAGACAACCTGAGACGTCTGGGAAAATCTTTCCGATTGTGCGAGGAGGTTACCGTTTTCATAAATAACGGCGTCGGAATCCCAGGCAAGGTCTGTTGTGGATTCACCCGGACCTGATGATGAATACAGGTAGGCCGCTATGCAGCGCGCCGACTGATTTTCAACAAGACTGTGCCTGTATTCTGATTTTCCAACCGTGATATTGGACGCCGATAGATTGCACAACACGGTTGCTCCGGCGAGTGCCGCAAAACTTGACGGCGGTATGGACACCCAGGCATCTTCGCAGATTTCTATGAAGAAACGGAAATTTTTGATAGTGTCCGTTTCAAAGATAAGATCAGCTCCGAAGGGTATATTTTTCTGACCCCACAGATCGATCGTCTTTGACATGGCTTCATAAGAAGGATGGAACTGCCGACCCTCATAAAATTCTCGATAGTTCGGGAGATATGATTTCACTCCGACCCCGAGGAAACTGCCCCGATACATAACGATGGCACAGTTGAAGAGGAGAGAATCAATCTGCAGGGGAGCGCCGACAACCATGATCAGGTTCAATTCCTTTGAAGCATCCAGGATGTATTTCAACTGGTCAAGGACACCTTGCAGGAGGGCATCCTGGTGAAAAAGATCCTGGTTAGAGTATGCTGATATTCCCAGTTCGGGAAACATAACAAGGATGGCATTATTTTTTGCCGCCTCGTTTGCCAATGAGATGGTGCTTTGCGCATTATATGCCGGGTCGGCGACCCTGACTTCGGGAATGCATACCGCAGTTCTTATAAACCCATGGTTGTAAAGATTGAAAAATTCCGTCGTTTTCATTTATCTGCTTGTCCTGTCTTCCTGGTGTTTTGATTGTATTTTTTGAATCTTTAACGCCTGGGCCTGTTCATAGACTTTCATGGCACATGTTCCCGCTTCTTCCATGTTTTTGCCGAGGGCAAGAAAACCGTGCTTTTTCATCACTAAAAACAATTCATCTCCTAATACATCAAGAACACTTTTTACCAGTTCAATGGAGCCGTATTGCTCAAATTGTTTTGTCGAAGCCAATTCTAAATCATCCGAAGAATATATAATTCTTCCCGAATGACCGTGAAACACTGCATTAACATCTTTTCTTTTACTATATATACTGAAATGAAGCACGCTTTCCGAAGATGGTTCTTTTGTTCCACTTGCAAAAACGATTCCTCTCTCAGGATCATAGGATCGAATGATTACAAATGAATCGTCAGTCAGATCGTCTTTCAGAGCGAGAGCGGCCGCCGTAATGATAAAGGATTCATGCTTGTCTTTTATCCTGAAGCTTAAATTGCCAAGGGATCGTTCCTTGTACAGAGGCGTCAGGTTTCGTTTCTGGAATTCACGACACCAGTATTTCAATTCCTCCAATCGAGGATCGTTGGGAATGGTGTTGTCGATAAACTCGGTTTTAAATATAACTGCCATAGTAAAACTGCTGATAAAAAAGTTTTTGAATTATCACATGACACAACGTTTCTTTCAATTCCTTTTCATGACCGATAACGGTTATGCCTGTCAATGCAAAAGTTGATGGTACAATGATTCAGCTTTTATCCAGGATTGACATCAGATGCTGTTCAATGGCAGCCTTGGGCAACGCTCCGACAAGTCTGTTCACTAACTTTCCGTTTTTAAAAACGAGCAGGGTCGGAATACTCCGTGTGTTAAATTGCGAGGCAGTCAATGGGTTGTCGTCAACATTCAATTTTGCAATCTTGATGCGGCCCCCATAGTCGGATGCAAGTTGCTCTATAATCGGTGCCACCATTTGACAGGGTCCGCACCAGGGAGCCCAGCAATCGACTAAAACAGGAATGGGAGAAAATAGCACTTCCCGTTGGAATGTTCCATCAGTGACCGTAACGGGGGAATCAAAATCCTCGATGACCAGAGGTGTTCTGCATTTCCCGCAGATAGGCCCGTCATGAAGTTTTTTTACCGGAATTCGGTTTTTTGTTCCACAGTTGGAACATCTTAAAATTGTATGACCGTGTTCCATATGCTTTGCCCCGATGTATCAGTATGCGACTGTAACGACTTTCGGCCTGAGTGTTTTTATTAAATCGGAAGTCAACATTTCAACAAGCAACCCTCTCCGTCCGGCGTTGATGAGTACTTTCGGGAGTTTCATGATGCTTTCTTCTATATAAACGGGTAGTTCCTTCCTTGTGCCGAATGGAGACGTTCCACCGACCAGGTATCCCGTATGTTTGCTGGCAACTTTCGGGTCACAGGGAGTGATTGACTTGGAGCCCAACACCCTGGCAAGGGTTTTTGTGGATACCAGTTTGTCTCCGTGCATTAAAATGATAAAAGGGTTCCTTTTCTCATCCTCCATGACAAGTGTTTTGATTACCGTGTGTTCGTCAACTTCCAGCTCTCTTGCGGCTACTTCAGTTCCGCCTTTTTCTTCGTACTTATAGAGGCGGGGTATGAAGTTGACACTGTACTTCTTCAAAAAACGAATAGCAGGCGTTGAAGGAATTTTCTCTTTTGCCATGGTATCTTCTGTTTCATTACCGTTTCTGCGATATTGTAACATAGAAATATGTGCCCCTCAAGAGATCACTTTGCTGTCAAAGGTGTCCGGAAACATGTCGATCGTACTATCTTGAGAGGCTTTACAATTCATCGTCACGATGAGGTGAAGAGAGTCTATCCCCTTGATATATGGTTCAAAGATAAGTTATTCGTTGTATAGAAATAACAGTTTTGATATGTGATAGGTACAGAATACGGTTGGTGGTGGATGAAACGACTATTATGAAATTTTGGTAATGAGGGAGCGACATGGAAATAAACACCAGGAGAGAAAAGGATGTCGTCATTGTCACTGTAAAGGGGAGGATGGGGGAAGTCTCTGCGCCCGAGTTTGAAAAAAGAATGAATGAATTGATTAATGACGGAGAAACAAAATTTCTTATTGACCTAGAGGGACTTGAATACATAAGCAGTGCAGGGTTGCGAGGCCTTCTCGCAGCTGCAAAGATCCTGAAGGAAAGAAACGGCCGGATTTTTCTTTCCGGCCTGATGGGAGCCGTCAAAGATGTCTTTGAGGTTTCCCAATTCATATCTATTTTTTCGACATTCGAGACAGTTGATTCTGCTTTATCAGAAATATGGTTATTAAACGGGTGAATATACACGTATGATCGCAAATATTAAATACCCGGCGAAAATAGAATACCTGGAGAATATACTTCGGTTTGTCCGAAGTTGTGCCCGAGATGAGGGGTTCAGCAAGGGGCGAATCTCCAATATAGAACTTGCTCTTGAGGAAGCACTGGCCAATATCTGTCGCCATGCTTATACGGCCGGTACGTGCGGTGACATGGAAATTCAATGTAGAACTGACGATAACAACAGGCTGATAATAGATATTATCGATACGGGTAAACCTTTTAACATACTGTACGTTTCCGAACCGGATTTGACCGATGATATTTCGGAACGTGATCTCGGCGGACTCGGAGTTTTATTGATCCGCAGGATGGTTGACGATATACATTACTGTCGCAGAGACGATAAAAATATTCTGACCTTTGTTCTTACTGACAGAGGAGGGGTTAATATGGTTCGATCATGATTGTTCGGGTCGAATGAAAAAAATGCGGCAACACATACCGTGACGATGACATAAACGTGTAAATATTGCCGTCAGTACGATCGTTTCCTAAGCTACATTTTATCGGTAAATTTACAGAGATCGCTGGCGGGAGGACTTTTTTAAACCACTCAGCTTCGAATAGAGTTTTTTGAGAGAAGGATTATTCCATAATCCTTTTAATCTGACGATCGTTT
>JAFGQS010000188.1 GCA_016935565.1 Deltaproteobacteria bacterium | reverse complement strand
GTCGCGCCAGGGCGGGCCCTGGCACCTAAAGCTACGGGCTTCAGCCGGTAGTAGTTTGTCCCGTTAGTTCCGATGGAGGGACGATTTCTATTCCTGACGCCTTAAAGAGCGGTATTGCCTTTTTCAGGGCCTGTATTGTACTTTCATATGTATGCCCGATGATAACAAGCGTTTGCCAGTTCCCGCGTTTGTCAATCATCTTTTCCATGATCTCCATGGTGTCGACGAAATCGGAATTGTTGTCTATGAAGACATCCCTGCCCACGAACGGCACTCCCACTTTTCGTGCTACTTTCTCACCCTTTGTGTTTTTTGTCGTATAACTGTCTATAAAAAAAAGTTTTTTCTCCCTCAGTACTTTTAATACTACTTCCAGCTTTTTTTCGTCCTCCATGAATCGGGAACCCATATGATTGTTGACTCCCGACACATAGGGAACTGATTTGAAATTTGCATCGAGCTGATAACGTATGTCTCCATCGCTCATAGATACAAAGAGCGCTCCGTCACCGGGGTTCTTTTCCGGGTAATCTGAAGGTTCCATAGGGAGATGGAGAAGAATTTCTCTTCCCGCTCTGTGTGCTCTTTCGGCTGACTCTGTTGAATAGGGACAATGGGGAAGAATGGAAAGAGTTATGGGGGCACTCATTTTTATGATTTCTTCTACCGGCCATAGATCGTAGCCGACATCATCTATAATTATAGCTATCTTACGTTTGTGAACACTATACTGTTTTGCCTTGCCGGGTACTGTGACCGGTCGATGTTTTCTAACCTTTTCGCTGACCAGGTCTCCATATAAGAGATACCCAAGCGAAAGTACCACAATAAAAAGAACTGTAATACCAGACCAGATTAAGACAGATTTGGTTCCTGTGAAGCCCTTTTGTCTCTTCCCCTTCTTTCTCACGTAATAAAAATAACCTCAGCCATTATTCGTCTTGCTAAATATCTGCCAGCTTTTTAAGAGGTCCACCGCTCGCTGAATCTGATTATCATCCGGTACCAGAGTAGCTATCTTTGTCTCTTTTACGTCTTTCTTTTTCCCCTCCTCTTCTAAGTGCCCCTTAAGGTCTTTTTCACTCAGGGAAAAATGATTCGATTTGTTATTGTTATTTTCCTTTACATATTCAACGACTATATCAGGAACAATACCTTTTGCCTGGATTGATTGGCCGCTGGGTGTGTAATATTTTGCTGTTGTTAATTTAAGAGCAGATCCATCTTCGAGAGGAATGACGACCTGTACGGATGCCTTGCCAAAGGTCTGCGTTCCGAGCAATATGGTCCTGCCGTTGTCGCGGAGCGCACCGGCTAAAATCTCCGATGCACTGGCACTGCCTCCGTTAATCAAGGTGACAATGGGGCACAGCGGTTCATCACCGTTATCATGTGCCTCATAAACATTATCGGCGGATTTTATTCTGCCCTTTGTTGAAACAACAACTCCTCTTTTAAGGAACAGATCGGAAACATGTACCGCTTGATCCATGAGACCACCCGGGTTGTTTCTCACATCGATGATGAGTCCTTTCAAGGGATTTTCTTTTGTGTCGATTTTTTTCAGGGCTTTCTTAATTTCTGCTGCCGTGCTCTCCTGAAATTGAGCTATTCTGATATAGCCTATATTGCCGTCAAAGATCTTATGCTTGACACTAATTATCTTAATAATATCACGGGTAATTGTAAAATCTTTTGGTTTCGGCACTCCCTCGCGTACAATTGTAATGGTAACCATTGTTCCCTTCGGTCCACGGAGCTTGTGAACGGCGTCAAAAATGGTGAATCCTTTTGTCGATTTTCCGTCTATGGCGATAATTTTGTCCTGAGCCTTGATTCCTGCCTTGTACGCCGGCGTATCTTCAATAGGTGACATAACGGTAAGAATATCGTCTTTAATTGTTATCTCGATACCAAGACCGCCGAAAACTCCCTTTGTGTCTACCTGCAGCTCCTTATACATATCTGCAGTCATAAAGGAACTATGGGGGTCCAGTGATCGCGTCATGCCCTTTATTGCGCCCTCGATAATGGTTTTGGGGTCTATGTCCTCCACATAGTTTTTATCGATAAGATTGAGCGCTTCATTGAATAATTTTAGATTCTTATAGATATCTTTGTTCCCGGCTAAAGCAGGGTTGGTGGCGCTTGAGCTCATCAGAAGGCACAGAGTGCATAGTGCGAGGAGAACAGTCGATAGCCCCCATCTTCTAAATAACGTTTTTTTCATCAGAACCTCCATAAGGGAACGAATATTATAAAAAAAACATGCTAACATTATTTTTATCTGAATTTCCATAAAATTTTGGATTATTTTCCGGTGTACGGTCAGGAGAGTGTTACCGCAATCACTGTGCCATTATAAAAAAAATATGTTAGGTAATTCGTCATGATCGTGGAGTGATTTTCTAACATTCTGGTATATCGTGATAAGAGTAACAGGTGACTGTGAAAAAGAGACAGATCAAGGGAGTGTTCTGACCTTGATAGTGTCTTCAACGTAGTTCAGAAACGATAATAGATTTATAAATGGTAGTTTGTCGGAGATTTCTCCATCGGATTATCCGTCTTCACGTTAGGAATCGGAGGAATAATCCCATGCTTCCTTTGGCTCATATTTGAAGGAAACGTTAACCCGTGCACGGAAGGCAATTACTTTTCCATCTTCAATTTGCATATCAAGTTGTTTTATTTCTGCGATTCTCAGGTCACTAAGACTCTTGCCGGCTGTTTCAACGGCGTTTTTTGCGGCGTCTTCCCATGAAACTTTACTTGTTCCTACCAATTCAATAACTTTGTATACTTGATCAGGCATAAAGAATCTCCTTGCATATTATTTTCCGGCGGTGTTTTTCACCATCGCTGGTCGGATGTAAAAAAGTGTGTGTTAAATAATGTTACGTAACGTCATTTCCAATCAACCCGTTTTTTTTATACCTCCTCACATAGAGTCTTTATTCACAACAACTGCGTTTTTTGTGCAGATGTTGGCGGAAAATAAATCCGAAGTACGAAATTCGAAACAATATTAAAACTTTAATCTCCAATGTCCAAAACTGTTTCTAAAATTTGTTATTTGATATTCAAATTTGTTCCGCTAACCCTGGTGCGACTGAAGCAGCTATGAATCAGCCACTTTGAAATAACCCCCGGAAAGTTGACCCCGGCTTACCGTTATGGTGATCGGTCTGGGTCAGGGTATTTCGATATTCGAATTTCGGATTTGTGGTTTTGCCACGTTAGGGTATTTATACAATAAATGCAGGATTTTCACAATCACAACAGTAATCGTTAAAGTCTTTATTCTCAAAAACCGCATTTTTTACGCAGATGTTGGTGCCGGATAAATGATATCGGCGAAAGGCTAAGGGCCAGGGGCTCAAGGCGGTATCGAATATCGGATTTGGGAAATCGGGTACCTGGAACCTGATTCCTGTTGCCTTGTGCCTTTCGTCATGCGCCTTATGCCCTTGCGGCTTTACCGCAGTAGGGATATAAAGGTGTTCTGTAAACAGTGCCGGATTACGTTACAGAGAAAATGGAATTACTGATATGGTTCTTCCCGGATATGATCAGTAGTCTCGATTTTCACGTATTGCTGTGGTTGTGAGAAGACCGGGAGACGCTGATAACAAAAAGCTTTATTGCACAGATGCACCAGACAGGAAATACCGTTTCTTTCCTTGTTTCTCAGTGTGAATGAGGATCGCTATTCCATGCTTTATGTTCTATGTCTGCGCCCTCCGCTCGTGCCCCTGTATTACACATAACTGGTATATCTCAGCTCTTCATTGATAAGTTTACGATCTTTCCAAATATAATCGATCATGTCCTTCATAGATGTTTCTGTATCTTTTTGCCAGCCGGAAGCGCAAGAAATGACGGTATAGTTTTGTTGATCGGGACTGCATCGTATTGTCATCATGCCACCGTTGATGCCCATGAGTGGCACATAGTAATGAAAGCTGGCGCCATAATGTTTTATCTCCTCGGCGAGATATCTGGCATCTTTTTTTGATCGTATCTGAAATGTCCTTTTTTTTGCCATAATTCTACCTCCCGAATAATGTTGAATAAGAAAGTTTTTATTATGTATTCGGCCGTTAGGAGATTCTTCGCTCGTAACCCATTCCTCTTTGTTTATACTGCCACTGATAAGAGTATATTCTGGTCCGCACCTGCTTCGGCCGTTGTCTTCAAAGACATATTTTCAGAACATGGTCGGTTTTCCCGGGTCAGTGTGTTTACCTTGCTGGTATTGTAACCACAGAATTTCGTATGTTCTGAATCACAAGGTGTAATATACTGAAGCCGAAACGTGATAAATGGATGCGAACGATAAACAGTGACTGAGTAATTGAATCACTCATCTGTGATGATGAACTCAATTTCTAATGGAAACTCATCGGTACTATAAATCGAAGAGACCGGAAATGCAATGCCAATTATTTTACAGAAATATACCAGTTAAATACTGGGACTATGAGTGTGAAAGCAGATATGATTGAAGATTGGCCTTTTTGTTCTTTAAGCCAAGTTTTTGCCTGATATTCTCTCTATGGAACTCAATTGCCCTCGTCGATAAGTTCAATAGTTGCGATATTTCCTTTGAAGATTTGCCATTTTTTACAAGATTTGCTACCTGTATTTCCCGGGGGGTGAGATTAACATGTTTCAGGGTCATATTGCGCAAGAAAGGGGAAATTATGTTGCTGAGATTTGTTTCGAGTATGTTTAAATATGCCATTTGATCGGCGGCTAAACGGGACTTCTTCATTTTCTCGATATACGGCATGATCAGTTCCTTTGTATTGGCCAGAACATTTCCCTGAATCTCGATTTTGTCGTCTTCATGATGTCTTAAAAGCACCTTCAATGCGGTATTTGCCTCTTCAAGATAATGAGACTTGACTTCCAGTTCCTGCTCTCGTTTCTTCAAATCCTCATTGGCACGCTTATGCTCGGTAACATCGAGGAAGGATGCGACGCTTTTTTCTGTGTTGGGGATCGGGGAAATAGTCATAAAAACATGCTTTATGGTACCCTTCCTGTCAATGAAACGAAGTTCATGATTCCTCGGAACAACAGTCGGATCAGTTCTTCTCAATGCATAATATTCTTTCATAGGTTCAATATCTTCTTCTGAAGTGAACTCTACCCAATATTTTTTACCCTCCACTTCATCCTTAGAATAACAGGAGAGTTTTTCAAATTCCGTATTTACAAGAGATATGATCATGTTATTCTCGAGAATAACCGTCGCAGTTCCCGTCGTTTCAAAGATTGTTCGATAAATCGCTTCGGATTCCTGCACTATTTCCTTCGCCCGCTTGTGCTCTTTTGTCTCCTTCATCAATTCTTCGTTAATCAGTTCAAGTTCGGCAGTACGTTCTTTTACACGTTCTTCCAGGATGTCATGCGACTTCTTGAGTTCTTCTTCCATGCGCTTGTTCTCGGTCACGTCTCTTCCTACTGACTGATACTCGATGAACGTGCCGTGCTTTGTGAATATTGCCCGGTTAATCCATTGCTGCCATCTCTCTTCACCATTTGGAAGAATGACCCGGTACTCGTTCGCGGATACTGGATTTTCAAACGTTAGTGAGTCCACGGCCTTTTTTACCGTATCAAGGTCGTTGCCGGAAATGAGAGAAAAAAAACTGAAACCGATCAATTCTTCCCGTGTTGTATCGAAAAAGCGGCAATACGCTTCGTTGACGAACGTAAGAATACCGCCGGGCAGAAAGCGGCAGATCAATTCAGTTTGATCTTCAACGATGTGATGATACCGTTTTTCGCTTTTCTGGAGTGCCTGTTCGGCCAGTCTGAGTCGGGTTTCCGATTCCTCAAGATCGGCAATCCTCCGGCGCATCGCCTCTAATTCGTTCATGAACATCTTTTTTATTCCTTTTCGTCTTTCATGAAGAACTCCTGACGGATGAGAGGTGTTTATCAGATCATGTAATGCGTCAGTTCTTGAAAATCAACGGTTGCACATTCGATGTCAGGTTGCTTCGCACTCTTTCATTAATGACCAGGCAATAGAGACTGCTCCCAGATGAAGAGGCGGCGAGAAGACAGTGATGAGGAAACGGTGACACTCTGCTCGAGATGAGACACGACGTATACTATCTTAACTATAGGGAAAGTTACAACACAATTTTCGCTTGTTCCCTTTTATTTTTTTCGACTATTGACCGATGTGTTTCTATTCAACTCTTCGATCGGGAGAATATTTGATTTCGAGGCGGCGCGCAATGACACTCATGCTGTAACAGCAGATAAAATAGAGAACAGCGATGGTTGTGTATATCTCGAAAGGATAGATCATAAGGCGGTTGTTCAGCGTCTGTGCGATGGTTGTCAATTCGAAAACGCCGATAATGTAGGCAAGAGACGTGTCTTTGAAAAGAGCGATAAACTGACCGACAAAGGCGGGAATCATGATCTTAAGCGCCTGGGGTAAGACGATGAATCGCATGATCTGAAAATAATTAAGGCCGGATGCTTTGCTTGCTTCAACCTGTCCGTAGGGGATGGCACTGACCCCGGCTCGAACGATTTCCGCCAGGTATGCGCCCGAGAAAATAGTGAAGGCAATTGCTGCGCTCCAGAAAACGTCGATCTGCATACCCGTGATAATCGGAGAAAAGAAGTATACCCAGAAAATGACCATGATGAGGGGGTTTCCTCGAATAATCTCAATGTACAGCACACTCAACGTACTGATCACCGTGTTTTTGCTCAATCGCCCCAGACCGAAGACAAGGCCGATGAAAAAGCTGACAAAGAGAGAAAACCCCGCCAGGACGATGCTCATACTTAACCCCCCCAGGCCGTAAAATATTTCTCCGCTGCCTCCGTGGGGGAACGTCCAGATCAATAAGGCGGGAAGGTTTTTCCAGATAATACCCCATTTGAATGTGTAGATCATATAGCCGATCAGTGCCAGGGCTCCGATAAAAAATATAACGAAGAGAAACTTCCATCCATATACGAATCCCTTGCCCATGAGTGTCAGTAACCGAGATCCCGCGGATAAATAAACGGATTCTTCATAAGGTGCTGTGTCCCCATCTTGCCGAAATTTGCCTGTTACCCAGCTTCCGGCGATGATGAATGCATTGCCAACCATGAAAAACGGCTGGAAGATCAGAGCGAGGGTTCTGTCAAAGAGATTGAGTTTCTTATCCTGACCGATTTGAAGATGATGGTTGACACTGTTCATGAACGCGGAAATGGAAAGGGACAGACCGAGATAGATAATCGAGGCGGCCGATGTTGCCTCAAAACCCCTGAAGGTGAACGATTCGATTTGCTGAGATTGCCAGCAGAGCTCCGCCACACCGATGGTCATGGCAAGAGAAGAGTTTTTCATATTGTTCAGAAACTCACTGCCGAGGGGAGGGATGATCACGCGAAAAGCCTGGGGCAGAATAACAAAACGAAGTGTCTGCATTGCCGATAGTCCGGAAGAAAAGGCGGCCTCAAGGTGCCCGTGGGGTATAGCCTGAATTCCGGCACGCACAATTTCAGCGACAAACGAGGCTGTGTAAATACTGAGCCCGAGCGTTGCAGCCCAGAATTCAAAATTGTGCTGGTTGAGAAATTCGGTTATCTGGTCCGGTAGAGCCAGGGGGAATGCAAAGTACCAGAAGAAAAGCTGTACCAGGAGAGGAGTATTCCGGAAGAACTCAACATACCATGTGGAAAAATAATAAACCGGTTTAAACTGAGACAGGCGGGCAATCCCGAGGATCGTACCCAGAATGAGAGCGATAACGGTACTGATTAGTGAAATTTCGATGGTCAGAACAAGGCCCTTGAGGAGCCAGGTACCGAAAATCTCTTTATACGTGGGATTTACCTCATAAAGCACAGCCCAGTGAAAATCATAACCAAAGTCGGCATGTTTGAAAACGAGAAAGAATATGAATGAAAGTGCCGCTGCTACTGAAATCTGCTGTGCTGAACGGGAGAGCCTCATGACGTCTCTTTTTCTGTTACTGTATGATCGGCATATGCATCAAAAAATCTGCGGCCCCGGGGAATCAGTGCGGGGCCGCAGAATGCGTGTATCGACGACACATTACATATTATGGCCATGTCTCGATCTTTTCGGTCATCGGGAAGTAATACGGCGTATCGGGACCGTACCACTTATTGTAAATCTTCATATAGCCCCCGTCTCTCCACATATCCTGCAGGGCGAAGTTGATGGCATCACGCCAGTCACTCTGATTCTCGGGGATACCTATTCCGTAAGGTTCGTCGCTGAAGAAATCGCCCACCAGTTCGTATTTGCCCGGTTCTTTCGCAGAAAAACCGATGAGGATGGTGCTGTCAGTTGACCAGCCGGCCACTTTTCCCTGTTTGAGGGCCAGGAAGCAGGACGGCTCATCCTGGAAGCTGATGACGTTCTTTTCCGCATTGGGATCTCCCAGCTCCTTCAGGAGGTTGATGGCGTTCTTTTCGCTGGTCGTACCCTGCATGGAGGCAATCTTCTTGCCGACAAAATCTTCGTGTTTTGTATACATTCCTTTTTTAGCCAGGATCTTCTGGCCGTCAAAGAAGTAGGTGATTGAAAAGTCAATGGTCCGGTCTCGCTCGCGTTTATGCGTCATGTTGGCAGTGCTCATATCGATTCTGCCCGATGTGAGGAAGGAGATACGGGTTTTGTTGTTGAGCTTGACACGCTCGACTTTGAGCGTTTTACCCATGTATCCGCCGATCCTCTTGACGACTTCTTCAGCGATATCCACGTCAAACCCGACCCATTCATTCTTTTCGTTGAAGTACGCTGCCGGGATGCTGTTATACATCAGGCCGACACGGACTATACCGGATTTCTCTACC
>JAFGQS010000038.1 GCA_016935565.1 Deltaproteobacteria bacterium | reverse complement strand
ATATCTGGCAAAAGATAGATCGGAATGGGCCAGACGAGTTAGAGAATTGAGGACGGAATATGGTTGGCCGGTCGTTACTCAGAACACGGGACGACCTGATCTTGAAGTGGGAGTTTACCTCCTGGAAGCGGATCGGCAAAGCCCGGAACATGACCGCCACATTCCTGACCCAGTTAAAAAAGAAGTTCTAAGGCGGGATGGATATAAATGTACCGTCTGCAATTGGTCACACGATGAATGGAACAGATCAGATCCTCGCCATTTAGAGCTACATCACAAAAAACATCATGCAAAGGGTGGCGACAACACGGAAGAAAATCTTATTACTGTATGCACAGTATGCCATGACGAGATACACCGAAAAAAATAAAATAACAAAGCAAGGCCGAACAATCGGCTCCACATGGACCGCAAGGGCCTGCGGCCCTTCCGGCCAGTGAGCCGTGAGCATTCCCCCCTCCGCTTCGCTCCGGGGGGAACGCGGCAGTTGAGCAGTAAACTCCTGGTTTCCCCTTCGCTCCGCTGCGGGGAGAACCAGGAGTTTGAGACAGATGCCCTTCGGGCACTGCTCAACTGCCGCGTTGGATGATGACAAAGGAGACAAGAAGATGGACTACGATTTTGGTCCCAATTCGACGGGCACTTACGCCAGGGTTATCCAGAATCACCAGTCATTTAATGGCGATGCATATCTCGTGCTATATTTGCTACCATCAACTCTGTACCTGTTTACCGGCTACTGGCCTGGGTTTGAGTTGACCGTCGCTGCTGGGCGTTGGAAAGAGCGAGAGGAACAGGTGTTCCTGCAAGGCGCAGGTGCGCATATACTCATGGATGTGCTCCCCTTCTCTCGAATGCCCAGGAGACATGAAAGAGAGTTTAACATCGTAATCGAACACTATTCGCGTGCCCTCTTTGCCAAGACGGAACATTTGGGCTGGAGCCTGCTTAGCTGGCGTGGCTATCTCCATTACCTTGGTAGATCTCACTTTTTTGACCTAGAGAATGATGACCTGCCAAAAGCAATGCACGAGGTTGAACCATGGACACAGCGCTTTCTCGATGGCTGTGGGTTGCGTCAAAAGTAGAATGGTCAATAATTCACGCTTGTCATCCAACAAGCCGCTGAACCGGATCGGCCACAAAGCCGGCCTCCCGGTTAGCGTTGCGTTGGGCAGACATGTCTGTAAGACTTCGGAGGTTTTGGTTATGAAACATCTTCTACGAATCACAGTAGTAACATTGGTAATGTCAATTGGAGCGATAGACGCAATGGCAATCGAAGAAGCCAAGTACGAAGTCATCAAGAAGGACAAAGAGTTCGAGATCCGTGATTATGCAGCCCACATCCTTGCCGAGACCGTTGTGAAAGCAAACATGGAAGACGCGGGCAACGAGGCCTTTAGGATCCTTTTTCGGTACATCTCCGGCGGCAATCAGTCGCGCCAAAAAGTGGCGATGACGGCCCCCGTCTCGCAGCAGCCGATGGGGGAAAGAATCAAGATGACGGCTCCCGTGGGACAGGAGCGCATTCAGGAAGGCTGGATTGTCAGCTTCATGATGCCGGACTCGTACACACTGGGAACCCTTCCACGACCTGAGGATCCCAAAGTCACATTGCGTCAGGTTCCAGCCCGGCGGATGGCCGTAGTGCGCTACTCCGGCTTCTGGAGCGAGAAGAGCTATCTGCAGCACAAGTCGGAACTGGAGTCATGGATTCAAAACATGGGCCTTACCATTGTCGGGAATCCTATATGGGCTCGATACAATCCTCCCTTTACGCCGTGGTTCTTGAGGCGGAATGAAATTCTGATCCCGGTAGATGCAGACACCGGCCAAGAAAAGGCCCAACAACCTCCTTCAGGCGACAGCCGAAAAGCCGCGCCTGAGGAGTGACGTTAGATACAATGAAATGAAACATGAAACAATTGCCCAGTGCTGCAGAAATAGACTTGATTTGGAAAATGCCAAATTAAGTGACGAGTACTACTATAAGAGCCTTTCCATCTGTGTAATCGACGCGGTTTTTTCAATTGGAATCAGATACGTAATAACTCGCAACGTAGTACGTAATTTCTGTAATAAGTTGCGGATTGAAAGATTAAGGGAGTATGGGAGTCCATATCCCCCCATTGAACATCAGTTCTCAACTGAGGCATTACTTAATCTGTACGACCAATTTAGCATCAATGAAATTACTGACAACATTTTTTGCAGCCGCAATAGGACGTCATCAAAGAATGGAATACTGAAATCAGAAGCAGTCTATAGTTTCTGTATTGAACTAAAAGAATTTGGGGTAAATTATTTCCAGGATCTACCCTTGATAATCGGTAACGATAGATTCGAAAATTCTATTAAGATAATCCCCGGACAAGGCAGTGGATTGTCAACCAGCTATTTTTATATGCTTGCCGGTGAAGAAAATCTGATTAAGGCAGATAGAATGATAATTCGATTTATCGAATCTTGTATTCATCTGGTGGTTTCAACTACTGAGGCGTCCCAGCTAATAATGGGAGCATATGAAATTCTGAGAAAAGAATTCCCATCTCTTACACAAAGGATTCTTGACCATGAAATATGGAAATATCAAAGGAGCATCAAGTCGCTCAAGAGGGACGCGGCAAGAAGCCGTCGCGCCCCTTAGCTTGGCGTTAGATGTGTCAGAGAGTATCTGGATCACAACGGATGCTTTATGGAGAGTATGATGGAATCATCAGATAATAGATTAACTATATATCAACGACCTGCGGATGTACTACAGCGACTAATTCAGTTTGATACTACGAATCCTCCTGGCAACGAAAGACAATGCATTTCCTTTATCAATGACGTGCTCACTGAATTTGGGATAAATACGACTATTTTGTCTCGAACGCCGGAACGCCCCAACCTGATTGCACGACTCAGAAGCGACAAAAGAAATGTATCCCCTCTTTTGCTTTACGGTCACGTCGACGTAGCCACAACCAAAAATCAAAAATGGAAGCACCCACCGTTTGAAGGCAGATTACAAAATGGATATATATGGGGCAGAGGCACCCTTGACATGAAAGGTGGAATAGCCATGATGCTGTCTGCTCTTCTTCGCTCCAAGATTGAAGGCTTGGATTTACAAGGGGATATCGTCCTGGCTATCGTAAGTGACGAAGAAATGGGAGGTGATTTCGGCTCCAGATATCTGGTAGAGAACCACCCCGACCTGTTTGACGGAATCCGATATGCAATCGGTGAATTTGGCGGATTTACCCTACATATAGAGAACCGTCGATTCTACCCTATTATGGTCGCAGAAAAGCAAAGATGTTGGCTGAGAGCGACGATACGCGGTCCCGGGGGTCATGGCTCCATGCCTGTTCGTGGCGGAGCGATGGCCAAGCTATCTCAACTTCTTCAAAAACTGGATAAGAACCGTCTTCCTATTCATGTCACGCCAATTGCAAATCAGATGTTCAAAGTGATCGCTTCATCTCTTGGTGGACTGAAAGGATTAATTTTATCCCAACTGACCAATCCGTTACTGACAAACTGGGTACTGAATCTTCTTGGTGAAAGCGGTCGTATTTTTGACCCATTGTTGCATAATACTGTTACGGCTACTGTTTTGCACGGAAGTGATACAATAAACGTGATACCCAGTGAAATATCCGTCGAGCTGGATGGACGTCTTCTTCCGGGTTTCGGCCCTGATGATTTGATTGCGGAACTCCGCGATTTAATAGGCAATGAGATTGAGCTTGATATTATTCGTTTCGACCCCGGTCCAGCAGAACCTGACATGGGATTATTTAGCACACTTGCCGAAATTTTGTGTAACGCCGATCCAGACGCTATCCCCGTACCCCTTTTATTGAGTGCTGTCACAGATGCTCAGTCCTTCTCTCGATTGGGAATTCAGACCTATGGTTTTTTACCGATGTCGCTACCGAAAGACATAAATTTCTCACAAGTGATACATGGCGCGGATGAACGCATACCGGTTGAAGCTTTGGATTTTGGAACCACAGCTATATATGAATTGCTGCGGCGGTACAATGGGATAAAGTCATCTAACCTTGGCATGAAACTTGATTGAGATTTCGCTACGCTTTATCTCAGCAGCTTATGCCCTACGTTATGCAATAAAAGAAGGAGGGAAAGATGAATATCAGCACGCCTTTCGACATCACATCATGGGAAGGGAAATGGGGTCAAGTTTACTATTGACCATCAGTTATATTTAATCCTATATATTTAAGTATTTAGGGTAGGATCCAGGGGCAAATCTTTATCTTTGACAGTTTATATTGCATGTAACAGGTTGTAAGGAATAGAAAATTTAACCTACATATTTAAACAATAACCGCGCCGCTGATTTAATCGTTAAAATTATGGAGAGACAAAGATGGAAGAAAATCCATATTTGAAATCAACAATTTTGGAAGTTTTTGAAAATCAACTTCAGGCGGATGATCCTCCTATAGTTCGTCAAACTTTTGATCGTTTAATAGCAGAAGGATATTCTGAAGTAGAGGCTAAGAAGCTTATTGGCTGTGTTCTTTCTATAGAAATATTTGAGATTTTGAAGAAACAGGAATCGTATAATGATGAGAGATATACGAAAGCGCTCAACAGGCTTCCTAAACTTCCAAGATTATGAAGTCATGTAAAAAAAATATATTACAACCTCTGCATTCACTCTGACTTTCAGGGCGTGCACCCTGCTCGCGCCTGATCAGCGTCGTTCGGCTGCACTATGAACTGGAGTACAAAATGAAAGAGAACTGCCCGAGCGTAACTGCACTGCGAGTTGCAATTTACCGTGCCGCACATCAGATCATGGATGCCCCCAAGATATTCCACGATCCCCTTGCTCTTCGCATTTTGGGTCTGGAGAATGTTTCATCACCACAGTCAGATCCGAAGTGGTTGACACAGACTCCCTGGTCAAACGGGCTTCGGCTCTTCCTGGCAGCACGCAGTCGATATGCTGAAGATGAGCTCCATTGTGCCATCAAACGAGGCGTTCACCAATATGTAGTTCTCGGTGCAGGTCTCGATACCTTTGCCTACCGTAACCCATACCCTGAGGATGTTCTCCATGTCTTTGAAGTGGATCATCCGGCTACCCAGATCTGGAAACAAATGAGTCTCGAGGAAGCAGGCATTCCAATCCCCGAAACACTCACTTTCTCACCGGTGGACTTCGAAAGCCAGACGCTTGAGAATGGTCTGCGGCGGGCGGGTTTCGATACCGGTAAGTGCACTTTCTTTTCGTGGCTTGGGGTGACTCAGTATCTAACCAGCAGCGCGGTCACGGCCACGCTCCGATTTGTTGCATCAATGCCGGTCGGCAGTGGAATAGTTTTTGATTATACGATTTCGCCATCGTTGTTGAATCCAACCGCACGCCTGGCCTTTGATAGGTTGGCACATCGCGTAGCCTTATCGGGCGAACACTTTGAGGCTTTCTTCGATCCTTCCTTGCTCACGAGCAGTCTGAGGGGCATGGGCTTCGGACAGATCGATGACTTAGACCCCGGGGAAATGAATGCGCGATACTTCCAGGAACGTCCGGACAAGCTTAAAGTCGGCGGCTTCACCCACGTAATGAATGCGAAGGTATGAGCACTATTTTCAGCCAATGATGCTTAAAGATCGTGAAGAAAATTTATCGGAAATTCTTCCTGATTTGGAGCATACACGTCAAGTTTTGTTCTGTGTTGTTTTGATTATACTGATTATAAAAGCAGTCATTGACAGCGTTGTTTCTCTTTGTTACTTGTGTATGGATGGAACCATTGTGGGCGGCATCTGTTCGCGGATGCTGACCGGCTTATGTGAATATGACATCGATGGAATCCGGTAGTCAGCATACAGAGTGGAACCATGACAGCTCAGTATTCCGACTTCTGAATTCTGAGGAAGGCTTTACCGCCCGAGGAGGTATCTATGAAAGATGAAAAAAATATCAATATCGATTTTTCGAAGATCGAAGAAGATCTTAAATATGACAAACCGACGGGTCTGGATGAGCGGGTTCGCCGACGGCGTGTGAATTTTCCTTTTAAACTTACCGGAAAGAAAATACTTTGGGTGGCCGGTGCCGTCGTTGTCATAGTCTTCCTGTTTGCTCTCTTTTACGGAGGCGATTCAGAATCGAACGGTACCGATCTTTCGGGTATTCAGGCGTCCTTGGAGAAATTGACGACCAAAGTTGAAGAAAACTACGATCACATCCTTAAGGATCTTGGCACGTTGAAAGATAAGATTGATCATCTGCAGCGCCGCGTCGACGACCTTGCCGTAAAGGTTGGATCGACGGGTGCGGTTGGCAAGGAACCTGTTCGTCAATCGACGAAAAAGTATCATACGGTCCGCCGAAGTGAAAACCTGTCCCTGATTGCAAGGAAGCACGGTCTCACGGTAAATGAGTTATGCGCCATAAACGGAATAACGACTCGGAATCCCATTCATCCGGGTCAGAAGCTGCGGATCAGTCGCTAGGTTGTACACTTTCGATGACGTTTCACCAAACACTGGACACCGTTGCTCTCGGTTCAGCTTTCAGAGACAGGAAAAAAGGGGATAAATATCGGATGGTATCGATTGAGGATAAAATTAATGCCTGGACTTTGGAAGGGGAAAAAAGAAAAGGGGGACGTACCTCCATTACAGAGAACCGACGCATGACTTTCTAACGTATTCAGGTTCTGATATCATCTCTTTACTGGTGCATGATTCAAGCTTCTGTGACACTGTGGATAAAACAGGCGGTTGTTTTTTGGAAGCAATCCTGCACAGCGACATAGTATATACAGCTAATATCAATGTTCCAATTACGATTATATATATCATGGTTATAGAATATTGCAAAGAAAATGCCAGTATATCGGATACGTGTTGTAACATGGCAGTGATTGACATAAGACTTAGGAAATAGAGGCATCCGGATATTTCTATGGTTGCTGGTCTTAAACACATGATGTCATCAGAGGTGCGGTATTGTGTATGATATTTTCATACATAGATGGCTGTAGATGTATGATTAAACGTACACACAGCCGACAAATCATTTCTGCCGTGCTGCTAATCCCAGGAGACTGTCCTAGAATTTCCCGAAAATCCCGGTGGAATCGTTCTCATGGATAGAAATATTTCGGAATTATCAGTACGAAACACAAGAGAAAAAAATAAACGGTTGGTGGCTAATGACAAATGGTTTTTTAATAAAAACTCTTGCCGTTCAATCGTGGATATTAATTGTTGTGAGTACAATGGAAGAAAAGGGGTGCGCTCTGTGTATGTTAAAGAAGAAGAACGTATTCCCGATGGCGTTGTGTAGCCATACTCGCCGTGTTGGTAGTTCACTTGTGTGTCTGTGAAGGCACCGTTATTATGGGAGTCATGGGAGCAGGGCGGGTGCGGGAACCGTGGCTTACGTAAAGGGAGAGGTGGAGACAAAAAACCAACCATTTACCAAACCGGACGTATCAGCCTATTCTCAAAGTACCGAATGAATTGAAACTCTCTGTTTTAAATTATATGATGCTTATTGAGGAGTTGCGCTTTTTTCTACTGTAATGCCGAGCCTTTTCATACGGTTGATGAGCGTCGTTCTTTTCAGTCCCAGGAGAACGGATGCACCATTCTTGCCGCCGATTTTCCCGTTGGTTTTTTTCAGTGCCTTGAGGATTTGCATCTTCTCCATATCTTTCAAGTCTAAGACTTCGTCATCGGTTATATCGACAGTCTTTTTGCCTTCAAGCTCGGCGAATCTGATAACGGACCCCCCTAAAATAACGGCACGCTCAACCATATTGGAGAGTTCCCTGATATTTCCCGGCCAGGAATAGGTTATCAGCTTTTCCATCTCAGACTCGGAAATACCGGAATACTGTTTGTTGTACTGGGAGCAGAAAAGATTGAGGAAATGAGTAGCAAGGAGGGGTATGTCCTCTTTTCTTTCTCTGAGGGGTGCAACGCTTATGGGAAAAACATTCAACCGGTAGAACAGATCCGCTCTGAACTTTCCGTTTGCTACCTCTTTTTCCAGATCCTTATTTGTGGCCGTAATGAGACGAAAATCAGAATGAAGGGTGGTTGTTCCCCCTACGCGTTGGAATTCTTTTTCCTGAAGGATTCGCAACAGTCTGCTCTGTGTCGATGGAGGAAGTTCCGATACTTCGTCCAGAAAAATGGTTCCTTTGTGGGCCAGTTCGAACCGGCCTGCCTTGGTTTTGACCGCACCGGTGAACGCACCCTTTTCATGACCGAAAAGTTCGCTGTCGATCAGTGTATCGGGAAGTGCGGCGCAATTGACTCTGATAAAGGGACCGTTTTGCCTCGCACTCTCACGGTGGATTGCCCGTGCCACCAGTTCTTTTCCGACACCAGTCTCACCGGAGATGAGAACGGTGGATTGAGTGGGAGCTACCTTGTGTATAAGATGGTGGAGGTCCGTAATGGTCTGACTGTTACCGATGATTTCACCGAAAGGTCTGAATTCTTCCTTTTCTTCCATATAGTACAGGTTTTCCTGAATGAGCTTTTTGTTCAGACGTGCTATTTCATCGTATGCCTGTGCCCGGTCTATTGATACGGCAATTTGAGATGCCAGCGCTGAAAGAAGATTGATCCTGCCGGGACTCGTGTCAAACGAAAAAAAACGGCTGTCCTGATAGAGGACACCGATCACTTTTTCCGATAGCCTGAGTGGTGTGATTATAACATGGCGGAAATCGACGGAATCATGTCTGTTTACTTCGTATTGGATGATTGCACCATCCTTACTGTTGGCGGCGGTTTTTATGACATTGAACGTTTTATTGAAATCTTCTTCCTTGATGTGTTCTATTACCACGTTTCTCGAAGCGACCAGCTTAAGGTCGGAGGATCTCTTGTCCCTGATAAAAAGTGCAGTCCGTTCTGCCCCGGTCAAGCGTGATATTGATGTTATGATATTGGTGAGAAGCCGCTCGATGTTTTCCTGGTTTGTCAGTGCTTCACCCATTTCGATGACAAGATCGAACAAGCGATCGTCTGTTGTCACATCGTCATGGGGAATCAGATGTTCGAGCTGTGCAGGATATACGTCTTTAGCGATGGGTTTCAAAAATTCCCAGGCCTTCCCCCCATAAATTTCTGCCTGTTGCCAATTATTTATCTGTACAAAAAGTCTGGCAAGGTCAATCCTGATTTTTGCAAGTTCTAACGTCGCCCCGCTGATTTTAACCGATTTTTCGAGTTTCAAAAGTTCCTCTATTTTTTGCCGTGGTGTTTTGTCGTCTTCTAATATAAGGATCTGGTGTCTGCGGATAATGCTGTACATGAAGGGATTGACGTCTTCTTCGTTCAATTGATATAAAAAATTGATAACCGGACTGAGCTCAACGGGCGAGACTTCCTTCATATGAAGCATATACCCGGCTTCAAAAACATGGGAGCTGTTGAGGGTATGGTACCAGCTTGACTTGCGAAGTTTCCAGAGGACCTTGAAATATTCGGCGGCCACGTCAAAATTCTCCTCCAGACATTCAATGTTGGCCATACCGATACCGGACATAACTTCCGCCATGGGTATGTTTTCCCTTCTGGCAAGTTCAAGTGCCCGTTCAAAGTACGTTTTACTGTTTTTTATCTGCCTGATTTCCAGGAAGATAACTCCCGTTGTCGCCATTGTCAGGGACACCAGCGGCCAATTTTCGTTTTTTTCCGCCTGTCGCTCAATGGCCTCGGTAATTCCCAGTCCTCTCTGCGGCATTCCGACCTGTGTGTAGCAGAGGGCCAGATGAAGTGCCGTGAGGAGGATAAACTCATCATCTGCAATGGTATCGAGCTCTCCCAGGGATTCCTCGTACGCCTGAATGGCATCACAAAACTTACCCTTAATCCAGTAGGATAATCCCTGAAGTTGTAGCCCCCGTTTATATAAATGATCATCTTTAGTTGCCTTGATCATGCTCCATCCAACGTCAAAGTGCTCGACAGCCTTTTCGTGCTGGAATGACATCCAGTAATTTTGCCCGATGAGGAGTTGCAGGGATGCCTGGGTTCGTCTGTCACCCAGATGAACTGCCATATCAAGAGCCATGGAAAGAAATCGATTGATCTTCTTGAGGCTTGGATGAAACAGAGAGAGCGACGCCCGACGTTCGATTGTTCTGATAAAGGTGCACCACGTGTCACTGGAGAGGTCTCTATCTTCCCTGACAATGAGACGTTCGATGTATTCGAGAAGTGAATCGTAGAGGGTGATAGCAGAGGAGATCTTGTGTGTTTTTTCTTCTAAGAGTGCTGCTTTAAAGATAACATTCAGATCGGTTGTTTCTATACCGGCCAGGAGACACTGATGGGCTATTTTCAGAGTGTTTTCCTCGCTGTCCGGCAGATACTTTGTGAGAATGTCCACGGAGTTTCGATAGTATCGGGACATTTCTTCAGCCGGTATCTGACCGATAATCTCCTGACGGGGAAATTTTTTCGACCACCGGTAACATCCCGGATTATTTTCCTCCGAAATAACCCATTGTTCGCGGTTCAGTGTGAAGATTACGGAGATCAGTTTTGATGGGAGAAAATCGGGAATTCCTGAAAACCAATCAACCGAGAAAAAATCGGGAAAGGTGATAAAGTTATAAAAAAATCGCCTCTCGTCATCAGGTAATCGAGACAAAAAACGGTCAACTTTTGCCATGAGTCTTCGTTTCCCCGGATTTGTAGTGGGCGGAAGTGTACATGATGGAATTAAATCTGTCAATATATGTCCAAATAATAACGGGTGTCCATATAGTGACCTCTTGGCTGGTGGCAAATAACGAAGCATAGCAAGTATGCGCTTGAAATAGTTAATAATTCTGAACTCATGGAGCATGGCATTGTTTATGCTTATGGAATAACACGAGAGGACGAAGTTTCTCTGTTGGTTGCGCGAGAACCAATATTTCTATTGCGGTAACATAGATAGAAATCGAAAAAACGTTACGTCAAATCCGGGATTTGTTATTCGTCATAACGCGTCAATAATTCTGATACGAAGTTATGTTGTTTGGTATCAAAACTCAGATGTTTTATCTTACAAAAACATAACAGGGAGGTGCGAACCGTGGATTTTAATCTGAGTGATGAACATAAAATGCTGAAGGATAGTGTCGCTAATTTTGCGGCAAAGGAGTTGCATCAGATTGCCGAGGAAATGGATCAAACGGATGATTGGCCGGAAGGTATGTGGAAAAAACTGGGTGATCTGGGCATTAACGGTATTAGCGTCGATACCGAATATGGCGGTGCCGGAGCCGATGTTCTTTCTGCCTCTTTGGCATGTGAAGAGCTGGCACGGGTGTGTCCTGCAATTGCGCTTTCATGGGGAGCCCATGCGAATTTGTGCTGTAATAATCTGAATACAAATGCAAATGAAGAACAAAAAAAGAAATATCTGCCGAAGTTATGTACGGGAGAACATGTAGGTGCCCTGGGACTTACGGAACCAAACGCAGGTTCAGATGCCGTCAGCATACAGACAACGGCCGGAAAAGAGGGTGATCATTATGTTGTAAACGGAACGAAAACGTTCATCACCAATGGTCCTGATGCCGATACGATTGTTCTGTATACGAAGACCGATAAGGAAGCGGGGGCAAAAGGGATCACCGCGTTCATCCTGGACACAAAATTTCCCGGATTTTCCGTATCGAAAAGACTGGATAAGGTTGGAAACCGCGGCTCTCAGACCGGGGAGCTGATCATGGAGGATTGCATCATTCCGGCAGAGAATATTCTCGGTGCGGAGAACAGAGGAATTGCCGTCATGATGGGTGGCCTCGATGTAGAGAGGGCCTTTTATTCAACCTATGCACTCGGTGTCGCTGAGGGAGCCTTTGAACTGGCCCTGAAGTATTCAAAGGAGAGGGTACAATTCAAACGGCCCATCGCATCATTTCAGTTCATTCAGGGAAAATTGGCGGACATGTTTACGCAGATAGAAGCTGCACGACTGCTTTGTTACAAGGCCGCTATGATGGCAGGTGAAGCTCGAGAGGGCGGGAAAGGAACGGAAGTCCATCAGATATCGTCTGCGGCAATACTCTTTGCGGCGGAAATGTCGATCAAGGTCTGCGAGGAAGCTGTGCAGATCCACGGCGGTTATGGCTACTGCATGGAATATCCCGTACAGCGGTTCTGGCGTGATGCAAAGTTGGGTACCATTGGGGCGGGAACTTCGGAGATCCGCCGGATTGTGATCGCGGGTGAACTTCTGAAAATGTAGCATGTTTGAGTAACTCCGGTGCAGATTGCATACGATTCAAGAAAATCTCATGTATGTATAGACTAGGGAAAAGGAGGTGATTGATATGGAAAAACTCTACTTTGAAGATTACAAAGTGGGAGAAGTCTTTGTGTCACCGGGCAGAACAATAACCGAAACCGATATAGTGCTGTTTTCGGCATTTACGGGGGACTGGCATGAGCTTCATACGAACGTCGAATATGCGGCGAAAACCCCCTTTAAAGAACGGATAGCTCATGGATTCCTGGGTCTCGTTGTCGGAAGTGCCCTCATATTCCGGCTGGGACCGCATGTCATGTTGCCGAGGAGCTTTATAGCTTTCTATGGTATGGATTACGTTCGATTCACAAATCCCATAAAAATAGGCGATACAATCCACTGTGAGGTAACCGTCAAAGATATGGTGGATAAAGATGCCAAACGGGGGATTATCGAGCATGAAAATGTCATAAAAAATCAGAATGGCGATCAAATGATCAGATATGGAACGAAGATAATCGTCGGCAGAAAACCTGTTTAGATCATGAATGAAAAGGATTCTTGGGAAAGAATATAAATAATAAATTAAGAAAGGAAGTGTTGGTATGCCAGGAAAAGTTGCAATTGTTGCTGTGGCACAGAATGCCGGCGCTGAATCCAAGGATAACTTTTATGACCAGGCTTATGTGGTCACAAAAGAAGTTCTGGACAAGGTGGGTTTAACCAGGGAGGATCTTGGAACCATCGTCAGTGCTTCGTCAGATATTTATCATGGAGGAATATCGTGTGCCAATTCATATTACTGGGAGACAACGGGAGCGTTCCTGAAGAATGCTTCTCGGCAGGATGGTGAATCACTGTTTGCCTTCTTCTACGGTGTCATGCGAATTCTCACGGGACACTACGATACCGCATTAATTATTTCTCTCTGTAAAGGTTCGGAAAATCCGGAAAACGATGCCTGCACGTTGATGTATACCGATCCCTTTTACACGAGGGGTATCGGTTTGCAGGAAACTATGGCGGCCGCTTTTCAGATGAGACTTTACATGGAACGCTATGGAATTTCGGAGGAGCAGTGCGCAAAGGTGGCAGTTAAAAATTTACAGAATGCTCTGGGGAATCCTTATGCCCACAAGAAGGGCAGATACACCATTGACGATATTCTCAACTCCGAAAGGATTATTGATCCTCTGACTGCCATGCAGGTCGCTCCGAAATCAGAAGGAATCGTTGCAGTTCTTCTGGCATCGGAGGAAAAGGCCAGGGAGTTAACGGACAAACCGGTCTGGTTTAAGGGCTATGGAAGCTCGTTAGACAGTTTCTATCTGGGCGACAGAGATTTACTTGACGGGCAGTTGAAAAATGCAGCCGAGAGGGCCTACAAAATGGCCGGTATTTCCAACCCTCGAAAGGAGATAGATCTTGCAGAGATCACCGAACCCTATGCCTTCCAGGAATTACTGTGGTGTGAAGATCTTGGATTCTGTGATACCGGTAAAGGTGGCGAATTTATCGACAGCGGGGTAACACAAAAAGATGGTGACCTGCCGGTTAATCCGTCGGGAGGTGTTCTGGCGAATAATCCATATGTTTCACGGGGACTTCAACGGATTGTTGAAGCAACGCTGCAATTACGGGGTGAAGCAGGGGAACGCCAGGTCAACAAAGAAGTAAAAACAGCTTTGGCTCATGGGACACATGGCTTCGCAGGTCAGTGCCACGCCGTTGCGATTATAGGCAGTTAGGAGGTAACCGATATGGGTAGACCAGTTGCAATTATAGGGGTTGGGCAGACAAACCACGGGAGGAGAATGGACGTATGTTACCCGGATCTGGTTCGTGAAGCTGTTGTACGGCTATATGAAGAAACCGGACTGAACCCCGATGATATCGATGGTGTAGTTTCGGGAACGATGCCTTCCATGATGGAAGGCGTGGCACTTACCCACTTTTATTTTGCCGATGCCATGAAGGCAGCGGGCAAACCGATCCTGAAAACCGAGACCTGCGGTTCAACGGGAGTATCAATAGCTCATACGGCATATTACTGGATATCGTCGGGTATGGCCGATCTGATTCTCGCTGTGGGTCATGAAAAGATGAACGAAGGGGACAGCCAGGCAACGATGACAACGGTTGCCGAACCATTCTATCAGCGATATTTTATTGCCGGTGCACCGGGCGTTTTTTCAATGCAGTCCCAGATGTGGAGTGTCAGATACGGACTGGAAGAAGAAAAAGTGAGGGATGCGGCGGCATTTATTTCGGTGACCCATCATGACAGTGCATTTGATAACCCCTATGCTCACATAAAAATACGAGTGTCCATGGAAGATGTGAAAACAGCGAGGGTTATTACCTATCCGGTGAGGCTTCTCGATGTCTGTCCGAACTCGGATGGCGCCTGTGCCGTATTGTTTGCGTCGGATACAATGGTAAAAAAACTGGGCCTGAACAAGGTGGCCTGGGTCAAGGGTGTCGGATATCGAGGTGAAGAATATTACTTCGGTGACAGCGATAAAGCTGTCTGGCAAAGTGCCGTCGGGGCGGCACAGCAGGCATATAACATGGCGGGCATCAAAGACCCCAGGAAGGAACTGGATGTTGCCGAGGTATATAATCCCTTCACATTTCAGGAGATGATGTTTTATGAGTGTTTCGGGTTCTGCGGTCTCGGAGAAGCCCCCGACCTGGTTTTGAAGGGAACATTTGCAAGAGACGGAGAATTGCCCTGCGATCCGTCCGGCGGAACATTATGCACGAATCCGATCGGTGCGACGGGACTTATCAGAACTGCTGAAGCAGCTCTGCAAGTTATGGGTAAGGCAGGGGATCACCAGATTCCGGGTGCGAAGACGGCCTTGAGTCACGCCATGGGCGGTGTCGATCAGTTTAACGGGATTATGATCGTCGGATCAGAACTATAACGAATGGGAGGATATAAAATCATGGCAAAGGAATTTAAGACAATAAAAACTGAGATCAGGCTTCCATATGAACTGGCCTATGGTGCGACATGGACTAAGTTTTTCGAAGGGATGGAAAATGAAATCATATACGGCACAAAATGTTCGAAATGCGGGAGGGTCCTCGTACCGGCGAGGAGCTTCTGCCCCCGATGCTTCGTGAATACCGATGAGTGGGTCGAAACAGCCCAGGAGGGAACGCTGACTGCATGGAGTTACGTCAATTACAGCTATTTTGGTCAGCCTATTAAACCACCTTTTATCGGTGCATTGATCAGACTGGACGAAACCGATGTTGATTTTCTGCATCTCATCGGCGGATTCGATCTTTCGGACTTTGATCTCGTGAGAAAAACGGTGAAAAACGGCATGAGAGTAAAAGCCGTGTGGAGTGATGAGCGAAAAGGACACGTCCTGGATATTAAATATTTTGAACCGGCATAGTCGGGAGAATACACGCCAGGTAACTGGAGAAAGACGATATTGGACAGATATCGTTGACATAATGTATTCCTTCTTTTCTGCGTTATTGATTCAGGGATGGATAAAGCCAACGTCCATCCCTGAATAAGAGGCATAACGAGGCCGTACCCTGGGTCATATATCTACCGAGGAGAGGCTGGGAGGCTGTTCGAGAATTGAAATTGTATGACGGTTATTTTGAGTGGTGACCGATCCCCGTCGCTTCATGAACAGACGTGATGATTCAAAGAGAGAATCGGTCAATTTTGTGAGGTCGGACAAAGCGAGAGAATCTGCCAGGTAGTAGTTAAGCAACGTATTGATATTTTTATTATTTAATTGAAACACCAGACAACAAATAAGATAAGGGGGTAACATCGTATGAGTTGGAAAGAGTATTACAAAGGCAAGTTAATGTCGGGAGAAGAAGCTGCAAGAATTATTAAATCGGGTGACCGTCTCTGGACACCGCTGTGTCTGGGACAGCCGACCAATCTGATCATGGATGCTATCGCAGACAGAAAAGACGAACTGGAAGATGTTGAGTACCAATTCGCCCTCGTGCTGAGGCCGTATAAGATTTTTCAACCTGAGTATAGAGATACGTTTACACTTGTGCCGGCATTTTATTCTCCCATGCCGCATCAGCAGGCAATGGCAGATAGTGAGTGGGCAAACTTCTGGCCGGCACAGAGTTCGGATGTCGGGATCAAGATGCCCCATCGGGCACGCGTATATCCCCGTCGAATGGGAATGGTCATGCAGGCCACACCGCCGAATGAACACGGATATATCAATCTGGGTCTCGATACATTCTATACGGCAACATTAATGGAACAGTGTGATTACCTTATCGTCGAGATCAATGAACAGATGCCGAGGACGTTTGGTGAGACAAATTTCCATGTTTCCAATTTTGATGCCTTTGTAGAGAATCCGAATCCCATGCCTCCCGTACCGACACCCCAGGCATCGGATATTGAGATGAAAATGGCCCAAAACGTTGTGGGACTTCTGAAAGACCGTGACTGTATTCAAGTCGGTATCGGTGCTGTTCCCGCCATGATCAGCAAACTGCTCTTGGAATCGGGGTTGAAAGATATGGGTATCCATACGGAGATGGCTCCTGCGGGAACCTATGATCTCGTGGAGAGAGGTGTTGTCACCTGTAAGTACAAAAAAGTCAATCCCGGAAAGGTCCTCCTCACATTTACCATGGGAGATAAGGAACTGTATGATTGGCTGGCGGATAATCCCATGTGTGAATGGCGTCAAACGTACTACGCCAACAATATAGCGGTCATTGCCCAGGAAGAGAACGTTGTTGCGATTAATGGTTCGGTATCAGTTGATCTCTACGGTCAGATCTGTTCGGAGTCATACGGGGACCGTATGCGGAGCGGTACAGGCGGACAGCTTGATTTTGTCGTTGGTTCATTCTGGTCTAAGGGCGGCCGGGCGATTAATCTGGTTCCATCAACAGCAATGAAGGGAACGCAGTCGAGAATCGTTCCTCATCTGATGCAGGGTTCAAGAGTTACTGTTCCACGTCACTACACGGGATTTGTTGTGACGGAATACGGTGTTGCCGATCTCTATGGAAGGACTGAGCCTGAACGGGCAGAAGCGTTGATCGGCGTTGCACATCCCGATTTCAGAGATGAGCTGGAAAAAGCAGCTCGGGAGATGGGATTACTGAAGAAGAAAGTGTTTTAAGGAAGGTCCTGTAAAAGGCACTTACGAATAGCAGCATTAGTCAAGAAAAATGGAGAAGAGGAGAGAGATGGTTCGTGCTCCGGCATGTTCCGTCTCTGCTTCTTATTTTGTGACGTGGAGGGCATGTATGATGCTGGAATTTACCGAAGAACAAAAGATGTTACGAGACACAATAAGAACGTTCGCTGAAAAAGAGGTGGCGCCTTTAGCGTATGAAATTGACAGGGATGAGCGATTTCCAACGGAGAGTTTCAATAAGTTAAAAAACATGGGACTGCTGGGTATAACGGCACCTGTCGATTACGGCGGTGCCGGTGCAGGATATACCGAATTATGCATCGTTACCGAAGAACTGTCTGTCGCCTGTCTGTCAACAGCGGCTTCGTGGGGGGTTCATGCATGTCTTTGTATCGATAATATCAGGAGAAACGCCACTCAGGAACAACTGAGAAAATACCTGCCACCACTCTGTGAAGGGATAAAAATCGGGGGTCTCGCCATGACCGAACCATCAGCCGGATCAGATGTGATGTCAATGAGGCTTCGGGCGGATAAAAAGGGAGATTCTTATATTCTGAATGGTTCGAAAATTTTTATATCAAATGGACCCGTCGGTGATGTCTTCGTCGTCTATGCGAAGACAGATATGGAAAAAGGTGCCCGCGGCGTGTCTGCATTTATCGTTGAAAAAGAATTTCCCGGCTTTTCACGGGGAAAGAAGTTTGAAAAAATGGGGTGGCGTGGTTCTCCCACGGGAGAGCTGATCTTTGAAGACTGTCGGGTACCTGCAAAAAACCTCCTCGGTAGAGAAAATAGTGGAGCCCTCGTGTTAATGAGCGGTTTGAACACCGAACGGGTCTGTCTGGGTGCCATGTCGCTCGGACTGGCACGAGGAGCATATGAATGTGCTCTTCAATACGCAAAAGAACGGGTTCAATTCGGCAGACCGATTGCTTCCTTTCAGCTCATTCAGGCAAAACTGGCCGAAATGGCCATGGAGATTGAGTTATCGCATCTGATCACGTACAAAGGTGCAAAAATGGCCGATATGGGATTACATCGGAACATGAATCTGATCGCTTCATATGCAAAACTTTATACCGCGAGGGCTGCCATGAGAATCACGACGGAAGCGGTCCAGATCCTGGGTGGTTATGGGTATATGAAAGAATTTCCTGTCGAAAGGATGATGCGTGATGCGAAATTGCAGCAGATCGGCGGCGGAACGGATGAAGTTCAAATGATGATTATTGCGCGGGATATATTGGGTCTGTAAGGTCTTTCGATCCTGCTCTGCATACTATACGAAAGGAGAAACACCATAGATTATGTTTGATGACTCAAAGTGTGATTTTTGTGGCGATTGTCTGGCGCAATGTATGTACCTCGATTTTGACCGGGTGCAGGGTGCACGTGAATTTGAGCGTCTGGTTAATGGTGAGGAGGTAGAATGGTTGAAAGACTGTATTACCTGCTTTGCCTGCAATGAATACTGTACAAAAGGAGCACAACCGTTTGACTTGATTCTCGAAAAGATGGAAGCGTCGGGAAATTACGTAAATCCCAAAATTGTCTTCGGTTTGAAGAAGAACTTTGCTCCAAAGGGCGAGTTTAATCCTCCCGAACTTCAAGAACCTGTCATGTCTCTCTGCACCATAGAACCAAACATGCCGTATCCCATCAAAGGAAAGCTGTTCGAAGGTTTAAGCTTTGTGAGAGGACGGCATTTCTTCTGTAATGTTATATTTCCTCACGTGGGTAATGAATCGATCATGCGTGATAACATACAGACACTGGTGGATAAGTATGCATCCCTTGGTGTCGATGAAGTTATTTTTCTTCACGATGACTGTTATTCTCTTATGGCCGATATTGCACCGAAGTACGGCATCGAGCTTTCCTTCAGGCCGATTCATATATTCGAATATCTCTTGAATTATCTCGAAGACCATAAAGTCGCTATTAATTCCCTGAATATGAAAGTAGCCTATCAAAGACCATGTGCCTCCCGGTTCACACCGTGGAAAGAACCAATGTTAGATGAGATTTTCACATTAATCGGTGTAGAGCGAGTTGCCAGGAAATACGATGGAAAACATTCACTGTGCTGCGGACAGGATATGAAAGGTCTTGTGAAACGAGGCAAAAAATATCCTGAGTATCAGGATGTTAATATAAAGGATGCGAAAGATCACGCTGCTCAAGCTATGATTTTCCTCTGTCCCATGTGCCATGATGCCTTGTCGTCAAAATGCAACGAAGCAGGTTTACAGACGCTCATGGTGACTGATTTATGTCGTCTGGCCCTCGGGGAAGAACTTGAAGACTGAATAATCAGTCGACAGGAATCGGTAATCACAGAGAATGTCCTGACTGTTATCGGACGATAGACAACAGGTCGAAGCTGAAAGACCTGGTTAATTAAGAAGTCTTCAGTGGCCGGCCAGAAATTTACGAGTTTGAAGTAGTTTCCATGAAGGAGGGCGAGATGGATTATAAATTTGTTGAACTGAACGTAGAAGATAATATAGCCATATTAGGGCTCGCGCGGACGGAAAGTCTCAATGCACTCAGCCTCGAATTTGCACGGCAAATCACCGAGGCAGTGAGAGAATTAAATAACAGGGACGACGTACGGGTGATTATTCTCACCAGTCGTGCAAAGGCCTTTTGTGTCGGTCTCGATCTGAAAGATTTTACATCCCTGGGTTTGGATGGATCTGCAAAGAGCAATCTTGATTTTCCTGAAAAGTTACATTACCTGTTTGATTGTTGTAATATCCTGGAAGAATGCCGGAAGCCCGTTATTGCCGCCGTCCACGGTATGTGCATCGGTGGAGGCCTCGACATCATATCGGCATCTGATATACGTCTATGTACTGAAGATGCGACATTTTCTCTAAGAGAGGCGGCAATCGGTATCGTAGCCGATCTGGGAGTCCTCCAGAGGCTTCCCCTTATTATTGGTCAGGGCTTTACACGAGAGATGGCCTATACTGCCCGATTTTTTTCAGCAAGGGAAGTCGAACGCATGGGACTTATCAATACGGTATATCCTGATTATGACACAATGACTGAAGGAGCGAAAAAACTTGCAGCGCTGATATCGGAAAATCCGCCCCTTGCAGTACAGTCGACAAAAGACATACTTAACAGCAGTCGATTTTCTACTATTCAAAATGGAATGTCATATGCTAAGCAAAAAAATATGGTTCTCTTCACGTCGGAAGATTTGAGGGAGGCCATTTCAGCATTCGCAGAAAAGAGAAAACCGGATTTTAAGGGACGATAGCATACGTGGATTGTGTTTCGTTGATCGTAAATGGTAAACGGAAACCATAAAGCGAACATGCTGGACTTATTATATATTAATAAGGCAGGGGAGAATAAAACCAATGAGAGACAGCACATTAGATATACTTTTCGAACCTCTTGAAATGTCCAACATTACCTTTAAGAACCGCTTTTTTATGGCACCTATCGGGACAACATACAATTTTCAGCAATTGACCGATTACATGGTTGCACGGGCTCAGGGCGAGGTTGCTTTCATCACGACCGGGGTGACCAGAGTTCATCCCAGTGGCAGCGCCCATGGTTCCGATGAGCCGTCCCTTGATAAGGACAGTGACATCGAGGTGCATATACCCATGGTGAAGGCGGTTCAAAAGGCAGGGGCAAAAATCATTGCCCAGCTCAATCATGCCGGTCGTTATTCGTTCGGGCGCTATACGGGCCGGCAGTCGGTCGCACCATCACCGATTGCATCACGGTATACCGGTGAAACGCCCCGTGAGCTCACAACACAGGAAACGGATGAACTGGTAATGGCCTTTGCCGAAGCGGCGCTCCGGGCACGAAAGGCGGGCTTCGATGGTGTGGAACTCTGTGCATGTTCCGGTTATCTCATCAGTGAGTTTCTGTCTGCCGTGACAAACAAGCGGGAAGATAAATATGGTGGAGATGTTCTACAGAGGGCACATTTTCTCTTATCGATTCTTCGGGAAACACGAAATCTCGTGGGAGATGACTTTAATATTTGTGTCAAGTTTGATGGTGAGGATGGCATGAAGGGTGGTAAAACACTCGAAGATTCGTTGATTCTTGCTCCCATGATCGTTGAAGCCGGTGCGGACAGACTCCATATCTGGGCAGGCTGGCATGAGGCAATTCGTCCCATGTTACCCATGTCTGTGCCCCGGGGAGCGTTTTCATATCTGTCTGCTGCCATAAAAGAAGTTGTCGACGTACCGGTTTCCACGGTGGGAAGAATTAATGATCCCTATGTTGCTGCCGGCATCCTTGCTAAGGGTGAAGCCGACCTTATCGGGGTGGCAAGGCCTGTCTTGTGCGATCCCGATTTTGTTAAGAAGACAATGGAAGGTCGGACACGTGAAATTCGCCGCTGTACAGCCTGCTGCTATTGCTTCGATCAGATCATGAAGCTTCTCATGTATGGAGATAAGGAGGCAGAACTTAAATGTTCGATTAATCCTGAACTGGGACGTGAAGGAGAAAATCTCGTTCAGCCTGCGAGCCGGAAGAAAAAGATCATCGTTGTCGGTGGTGGTCCTGCAGGCACAGAAGCGGCTCGGGTTGCCGCTCTGCGCGGACACGATGTAACACTGTATGAAAAGAATGATACATTAGGCGGAATGATAAAACTGGCAGCGGTTCCTCCCCATAAAGAAGAACTGAACAATATTACTGACTACTATACGGCACAGATGGAAATTCTGCCCGTCGAGGTCAAACTGAACGAAGTATTTACGATAGAAAAAGCCGCAGCAGAAAAGCCCGATGCCGTCGTTCTCGCGACCGGTGCAGTGGAACTCGTACCGGATATCCCGGGAATTCGGAAGGAACATGTCGTCATTGCCCTTGATGTCTTGAGAGGAGATGCCTCCGTCGGTGAAAATGTTGTCGTTATTGGTGGAGGTATGATCGGAGTTGAAACTGCGGAGTATCTGGCGATGCAGGGAAAAAAGGTTGCCGTCGTTGAAATGCTGAAGTCTGTTGCAAACGATGTTGGGCCGTCAATGAGATGGGGTCTCCTTGCGAGACTTCATAAGATGGTTAAGGTTGTGACGTTAACGAAAGTAATAGAAGTTAAAGATAATGCCGTCGTTGTTGTCGATCAGGATGACAACCAAACGGAAATTCCTGCCGATACGGTCGTTGTCGCCGCCGGTCTGAAGGCTCAGAAGGATCTATGCACTGTTATGGATCAATCCGGTATTGAGTACTATGAAATCGGATGTTGCAGTGAGCCGGGACAGATAGCCGAGGCCGTCGCCGATGCCTTTGCCGTGGGATGTAAGTTGTAGTTAATAAAAAGCAATACATACCATCATCAAGAGATTATATGGATGAACTAACGAGCATCTATCTTGATCATTGTGCAACAACACCGGTTCATCCTGAGGTCGTGGAGGCAATGCTTCCGTACTTCATGGATTTTTACGGCAATCCGTCAAGTATGCATTCCTTCGGCCGGAAAGCGAAAGAGGCGCTCACGACGGCACGAGAACAGGTAGCTCAGCTCATCGGTGCAGATCCGTCGGAAATAGTATTTACAAGTGGTGGTACCGAAGCGGATAATCTTGCCATTCGTGGTATCTCCTCTGCATCTGAGAAGAAGGGAAACCACATCGTAACCTCGTCTATAGAACATCATGCAGTGTTGAATACCTGCAGGTATCTGGAGCAGAGAGGTTTTGATGTGACCTGCCTCCCGGTGGATGGAGATGGCCTGGTTGATCCTGATGATGTTACGAAGGCACTATCCGGCAGAACACTACTCATCAGTGTAATGCATGCAAATAATGAAATCGGTACGATTGAACCAATT
>JAFGQS010000187.1 GCA_016935565.1 Deltaproteobacteria bacterium | reverse complement strand
GGATGGCTGGAAAAGGTGCCCCGGAAGATATATTCATAAGTAGAAAGAATCACTTCATGAATGTAAAAAATCATACAGCGGGGGATATGAACCATTTTCATTAGAAATATCTATGAGGGCATGACACTTTAAAATCCGGACAAAGAATATACGGGCTGTTGCTCAAATTAATTTTCATTTGGGGTTAATGCCATTTTGGTGCCATTTTTGGTTGACAAAACCAATTTAGGACTTAATATAATCAATGATACAAAAGTGAAATTTCTGAAGGGAGTACGTACCCGGTGGCCGATTTCTATAAATGTAAAAAATCAAATACATACATAATTGAAGCATGTGACGATAAGGCCTGTGAATGGTGGTTGAACAACGAAATATTTTGTAATTGTACCTGGGTAGCCTGCAATTACGGCCCTTTCACGCTTGAAGAGGTCGGTGAAATGATGGGAGTAACCAGGGAAAGGATTCGCCAAATAGAAGCAAAGGCCCTCAGAAAGTTGCAGCATAAAAAGAGGAGGGACCAGTTAAGAGACTTTGCCCGGCCAGACTACGGTGATGAGTAATTCATACAGTTTAACGACACGTGACTCATATGAAACGGAGGGGATATTATTCTTTCTTCCGTTTTTTTAACTCTTCGAGAAATTTTTTCATGTGATCTCTTCGCTCAGCCCTGGAAAAGAGGAGTGCCGATATCTCAAACTCATGTTCAAGGGCGGCGTTCCTATCGAGACGGGGAACAATGTCTGATATCCTTTTGACTGCCTCAACTGCCTTTGCCGATCTCTTAGATAACTCGCGGGCAATTTTTTTCGCTTCTTCCATAAATGTCTCAGGAGGTGCAACTTTATTTACAAGACCAATCCTCAAAGCTTCCTGGGCACCAATAGGTTCCCCGAGCATGGTAATCTCCTTGGCCTTTGACATGCCTACGATCCGCCGTAAGGGATCAAAAAGCGGGTTTAAACCAAATTTTAATTCTGGATGTCCGAATATGGCAGTTTCGGAAGCAATTATGATGTCACATACGGTTGTCAGGTTGAATCCACCTCCCAGGGCTATACCACCGACAGCAGCAATAACCGGTTTCCTGAACGAATAGATACTCTGTAAGTACTTAATCATAGATGAAAAATAATCATCTATTTCGCCATCGGGCAGCGCCGACATTTCTTTTATATCCATGCCTGCAGAAAAGACGTAATCACCGCCCGTCAGTATAACTGCCTTTACGCTATCGTCCTTTTCGAGCTGGCAAAAACAATCTTCCAGTTCGAGCCTCATATCCTTTGAAAGGGCATTCATCTCATTCGGGCGATTTAATGTTACTATTACGTATCCGTTTTCTTTTGTTATTTTAATCGTACTATAATTCATATGATTCTACAGTATAATACCGGTTATGATGAATGATGTATCATCTCTTTTAATTACCTTACTCGCCATGAATAAGGTTTGCTTCGGATATTTCCGTGCGTTGTCTTGCAGTTTCTTCTTTTACTTTGCAGATAATTCTTTCTTTGTTATAACCACTCAATACATAAACCAACTATTGGACATACATGTAGTGGACACCCGTTCCCCGGTCGCCGAACTCTTCAGACATGATTGAAACTATCTCTTTAATGACATACCTCAAGAGACCGATGCGCTTTTCTTTCGGATAAACAACCTGTGGTTTTCCCTCAATGCCGGAGAGGCGGGCAGCAAGATCGATCGAATATTCCATCGTACCGAGATAATCGACAAGACCGAGTTCAAAAGCCTGTCTACCGCTTATTATTCTTCCGTCAGCGATTTCTTCGACTTTCTTTTTTGGTATTTTTCTACTCAACGAAACAGCGTCAACGAACTGATTATAAATATCGTCAACCAATCCCTGTAACAGATTTATTTCGTCTTGCGACATCTCCCGTGATGGGGATCCAACGTCCTTGTACTTCCCATGCTTGATGACCGTTGATTTCAGACCAATCTTTTTTAGTAGTTCTTTCACCTGAGGAAACTGTATGATAACTCCGATACTTCCCGTTATGGTACCCGGATTGGCAACGATTTTATCAGAAGCACATGCAATGTAATATCCACCAGACGCTGCCACCGACCCCATTGATGTAATAACTTTCTTTTTCTCTTTTATCTTTTTTATCTTATCATATATTTCCTGGGCTGGTACAACGGCTCCTCCCGGCGAATCGATCCTCAACACAACAGCCTTGATGTCATCGTTCTCACCATATTCATCAAGCTGGGCAATAACTTCCTTTGATGTATTCAGTACACCCCTTATAGGAACAACTCCGATTTTATCCCTCAGTGAAATGATCTGTCGTTCTCCACTCAAGGACGCTATTCCATATATGATAAGGAAAAACAACACTCCAATGATTACTAATAAGAGTAATCCGAAAATGATAGGGTGTTTTCTCATTGACCTGTATTTTCTAAACGTCGTATAGCTTAAGGTCTGCTAAGGCCTTACCAAGACTGGAGGTAATTTTTTCCTTATTATTTACATAATGCTTTAATGAGGATTCTTCGGAAGTCGATTCATAATCTTTAATACTTAATGCCAGTTTTCGGTTTTTCGCGTCTATATTCTTTACAACAGCTGTTACCGTATCACCGATTGCGTACAAATCCTTCGCAGACTTAACACGTTTCTGGCTTAATTCTGACACATGAGCCAATCCTTCAATACCTTCTTCTACCTCAATAAACACACCGAAATCCGTAACATTGGTTACCTTCCCCGATATGACCGACCCCACAGTATACTTTAAACTGAGTTCTTCCCACGGATTATTTTCAAGCTGTTTAATGCCAAGAGAAAACTTCTCGTTTTCTACATCGACATTCAACACAACCGCTTCAATTTCATCGCCTTTTTTGAACAATTCTCCCGGGTGTTTTACTCGTTTCCTCCAGGAAATATCTGAAACATGGATCAATCCGTCTATTTCATCTTCAATACCTACAAAGATTCCAAAATCTGTAATATCTCTTATCTTTCGATTCACAATATGTCCGGGAGGATATTTATCCTTGAGCGTTTCCCACGGGTTCGGCATTGTCTGCTTCAAACCAAGAGATATTCTCTTATTCTCGGGATCAATATCCAGTATCTTTACATTGACAATGTCACCAATTGATATAATTTTGGATGGGTGTTTCATCTTTTTTGTCCAGAACATTTCAGAAATGTGCACGAGTCCTTCCACACCCGGCTCGATTTCAACAAATGCTCCGTAATCCACGATATTTACGACCTTACCTTCAACAGCAGAATCAACGGCGTATTTATCCTGTATCGTGTCCCATGGATTATCGATCAGTTGTTTGAGTCCTAATGATACACGCTCTTTCTCTCTATCGAATGTAAGCACCTTTACCGTTACCGTATCGCCCTTTGAAAAATTTTCGGAGGGATGTTTCACCCTTCCCCATGATATATCGGTCACATGTAAAAGTCCGTCGATTCCTCCCAAATCGATAAAGAGACCGTAATCGGTAATATTTTTTACGACTCCTTCAATTATCGTTCCTTCTGTTATCGTCTCAAGGGTTTTCCTTTTTTCACCTTCTCTTTCCATATTCAGGACGGTCTTTCGTGACAGTACAACATTGTTCCTCTTCATGTCGTATTTGAGTACATGGAAATCAAGGTTCAGTCCTATATATTTATCGTAATCTCTTACGGGACGGATATCCACCTGTGAACCCGGTAGAAATGCCTGAATACCTATATCAACGGAGAACCCTCCTTTTACGCGTTCCTGGACATTACCCGTCATCGTAGTATTTGTCTCGCATGCTTCTTTTATATCGTTCCATACTTTAACTTTGACAGCCTTATTCCGAGATAATATGAGACTATCTTCATTTTTTCTGTCTACTACAACTTCTATCTCATCACCGACGGATACTGTTATGTTCCCCTCTCGATCCTGTAATTCGGCAACCCGTACCTGGCCTTCCGTCTTATAACCAACATCAACCATGACAACGTCGGGATTTATCTGAACGACTTTTCCTATGAGAATTTCCCCATAGGGAACATCCTGGAAACTTTGCTCATACAGATCAACAAAACTGAGTGTCTCTTCCGTCAGGACCGTTTCTTCTCCCTCCTTTGTATTCTCCAGGGAAGACCCATCTTCCACCGATTGGTTTTGTTCTTCGTTTTCAAACATTACGTTATTATCATTAAGCATTAATTGACTACCCCCCCTGACATTTTATATAAAGTGGCATTTTATAGTATTATGCTCGACTAACACAGTGACAATAAAATTTCAAGCGAATTAAACCAAAACTCCACATCGCAACATATTAATCATTCATTATTTTTTATCGCTTTCTCAATAATTCCTGCCATTGTTTCGACAACTTCTTCCACCGAAAGAGTGGTCGTATCTATAAAAATTGAATCGTCGGTTTGTCTCAATGGTGAAATCTCCCTTGACATATCCTGTTGATCTCTCTGGATTAAACTCATTCTTACTTCTTCAAAATCAGCATTATCGCCTTTTTCCAGCATCTCCAGATATCTTCTTTGTACTCGCTCCCGGACATCTGCATCGAGAAAAAATTTGAGGTCTGCATACGGAAATACGACAGTTCCCATATCTCTTCCCTCGGCAATAATTCCTCCTTTCTCACCGGCCTCCCTCTGTAGCGAAAGAAGAGCCTTTCTGACAGCAGGAACAGCGGAAATTTTAGACGCAAGGAAACCGATTTGTTCTGTCCTGATCTTTTGTGTCACATCCTCTCCGTTCACGAGAATGCTCATATCTCCATCAATTCTCATGAGAGAAACTCTCATTTTCTCACATAATTCAGACAGGTTCCTCTCATCATCCGGTAATATCCCATATCCTGACGCTTTGTAGGCAAATGCCCGGTACAGTGCACCCGTGTCTAAATATATATAGGATATCCTTTGTGAAAGCACCTTGCTGACAGTGCTTTTTCCCGCCGCAGCAGGGCCGTCTACCGTGATAATTAATTTATTTTCATGAATCAAATCTGCTCTACCCTTTCCTCAATCCGCCGAATAACAGGCACCCTGTATCTCACATACCGATAGGCCATTGCAGCAATGATGACACCCGATACATCAAAAAGAAAATCATATACCGATGAGCATCTTCCGGGAACAAACGATTGGTGCCACTCATCGCCCGCTGCGAACAGTATTCCTGTGAGCAGAATAAACACACCGGAATAACGGGACCATACTTTCCCCGGGGATGTTATAAACATTCTCATAAAGAGATAACCGAATATGAAATATTCAATGAGATGTAGCACCTTATCAAAGTTGAACAGGATAAAGAGTTCTTCCTGTTCATGGGGTATCGATGACAGAAGAGTTATTATAACAGCATAGAAAAAAGGTGGAAAAATGTAAAATATGGAACGTTTTGTAATGGCTTGATTCATATAATAACAATCCCCGCAAAACTCCGGAAAACCTATCACATCTTGATAAACCTGTCAAAATGATGATTTGTTATTCTTACGAATAGCCTTCTTGTGTTCTTGTTAATCCGCTGACTGTTTATCACAGATTATCGTCGTATCATCCTTGTCAAAGATATCTGTAATCACGATGACAGAAAAACTTATACTGACACACGTAAGCACTTTACCTATCTTGGCGTGCAAAATCATTTCTTGATTAAACAATCTTAAGACGTTAAGATACCAAACGAAAAAACAGCGAGGATGCGATTTCTGTGACCTGTTGTTATAACAAGACTGCAACAATAGCACTTGCACTCATTGTAATTTTTATACTGATACTATATGTAGGAAAACCATCCCATGCATCATTTACTCTGGAAGATGAACACAAACTGGGAAAAGAATTTTACGATAAATTAAAGGGCAAGGGACTTCTGCTCGATGACCGCAAAGTAACTGACTATGTCAATAAGATCGGTCAGGACCTGGTTGACCACAGTACGTCATCACCGTTCACCTTTACCTTTTCTGTCATTAAAAGCTCGGGGATAAATGCCTTCGCCACACCCGGAGGATATATATATGTTTACGAGGGGTTAATTAAACTTGCTGAAGATGAAAGCCAGCTTGCAGGTGTTCTGGCCCACGAAATCGCACACGTTCAATCGAGACATATTGCAGAATCAATCGAGAAATCTCAAAAACTTGGCCTCGCTACACTCGTAGGAATCCTTGCAGGTGCCTTCCTCGGAGGTGGGGGTGAAGGATCTGCGGCCATCGCAACCATGACCATGGCAACGGCTACCAGTTTAAACCTGAAATACACAAGGGAAAATGAGGAAGAGGCTGACCGTAAGGGAATGCGATACCTGACTAATACAGGATATGCCGGTCAAGGGATGCTGGATTTTCTGAAAATTATGAGAAGATATGAATATTTTTCTGATTCAATTCCTTCCTACTTTCTCACTCATCCGGGAACAACCGAGAGAATCACATATCTCGATGGATTACTTCACGCAGTCTATAAAAAACGAGGCATGAAAAGCATTATAGGAGGTCTTAACAGAATAAAAACAACTCTTGTTCTGAAAGAAAAGGATCTCAATTTATCCCTGAAATATTTTCAAAATGCATTGAAAGAAAACCCTCATGACGTTGATTTTCTTTATGGCCTGGCAGTTATTCAGGGTAAGATGGGGTATGTTCATGACTCTCTGAACAATTTCTCTCGTGCATTGCAACGATCACCTCACGATGAAGATATCCTTCGCGATATAGGCATCAGTTACTATAAGATGGGTAATTCAGAAGATGCGATAAAATATCTCCGACAGGCCTATTCGATAAACAATAAAAATGCCGACACGATATTATATTTAGGCAGGGCTTACGAATTAGTTAACAACTATTTTTCGGCTCTTGACTTGTATAAGAAATTTCAGGAAGATAATCCGGAGGATGTAACCATCTATTACAACCTGGCCATGACATACGGTAAAATTAACAATCCCGGTGAATCACATTATAACTTCGGAATATATTTTAAAAAACAAAATAAGTTGAGAAGTGCCATTTTTCACTTCAAAGCCGCTCTCAACTACTTTCCCCCTGAGACGGAGAGAGGGAAATCCATTCAAAAGGAAATCGATGCCCTTAACAATTGATCCATAGGTGAAATGTAAATAAAGATTTTTCCACAAAAGATAACAGGTTTCCACATACCTGTTGTTATCGAGGTTTATCTAATTCTTCCCTGACTGCCATACCTATTTTTTCGAACAAATATGGTTTTTTTACGTACGTTCCCGAACCAAGTTTTTGCGCTTCTTTGACACGTTTTGTCTCAGAAAATCCGCTTACAATTATTGCTTTCTGGCCCGGATAAAGTTCAATGATTTTTTTGTATGTCTCAAGCCCGTCCATGCCTGAATCTATAATCATGTCTAAAACAAGTAAATCTGCTGAATGATTCTTCATATACTCAACAGCTTCTTCACCACTTGAAACGGTAGTAACGTAATAACCCAGCTTGGTAAGCATCATTGCGGCAATGTCTCTCTGTTCCTCAATATCATCAACGACTAAGATTGATTCTCCTCTTCCCATATAATCCGGCATAGATGACGCCGCTTTCCCTGCGGCCGATCCTTTCCTTGTAACGGGAAAATAAAGCGTGAAGGTTGTTCCTTTTCCTTTCGTACTTTCAACATTAATATATCCATTGTGATCCTTTACGGTGCCCCATACAACAGCCATGCCTAAGCCTGTTCCGCTTCTCCCCATTTTCTTTTTTGTATAGAACGGTTCAAATATCCTTTCCATATCCTCTGATGAAATACCCGTCCCCGTATCGGAAACAGTCAGTGTCACGTAATCACCTTCCCGCACATGATCGTAACCCTTGATGGGCTTATCGATATATTGATTGGATGTTGTTATAATAATCGATCCCCCATTGGACATCGCTTCTGCAGCATTGGACAGTAAATTCATACATGTCTTGGAAAGATGGACGGGTGAACCCATGATATTGAGTAGCTCTTTATCGAGGTGAGTCTCGAAGCGTACACCGGAATGGAGGAGCTGTAATCTTTCATGCTCGGGGGATTTAAAGTGATCAGAAATAATTTGATTTATATTCACTACTTCGGTGACAGCAACACCTCTTCTCGCCAAAGTGAGCAAATCCTGAACAATTGCGGCTGCCTTTTCCCCTGACTTCTGTATTGTTAGGATGGGTTTCCGTAACGGGCTCTGCTCCGGAATTTGCATTAATAACAATTCGGGATAGCTCACGAGGCCGGCGAGAACATTATTCAGGTCGTGGGCCACCCCCCCCGCAAGTGTCCCTAAGGCTTCCATCTTCTGGAATCGTTGAATCTGGTCTTCAAGCTTTTTCCTTTCTCGTTCTATTTCCTTTCGTCTGGAAATATCCCGATTATAGATAACAGAACCAACAAATTGTCCCTTTTCGTTGTATATTGCCTTTTCTTTCCTCCACACGGGAATGGTGGACTTGTCCTTACCGATAAGTTCGATCTCACCTTCGGCATATCCCTTTTCTCTCAAAACCGAAAACTTTTCTTCAAATAAGGTTCCACTTTGCACAGAAAAGAAATTCGTCGTATGATTGCCAATAATAGTATCACGGTTCTTTTCCAAAAGCATTTCCTGAGCTTTATTACAGTCTACTATGTTGCCTTTGGCATCCAACACTTCCACACCGTCCGGTGCGGCATCAAACAATATTCGATAATTTTCCCTCTTTTCAAGGGCGTTATTGATCTCTCTTATCATTTTATACAATTCATTGCTCTCGAGAGCATTGGAACTGTTAAGGAGGATAATTGAAAGCAACGATAGAGATATGTCCGGGATATCGGTTTTGTCCTTTTCCAGTAAGCCAATGAACATGCCTCTAATCCGTGAACTGGTAGCCATAACATGAAGAATCAATTGTTTGTCATACTGTTTAGAAGAAACAATAACCGGCCGTCTTTCCCTCAGCGCCCATGCAAATGTTCCATTTTCAATGAGAAAATCCACTTCATGACGAATGTATGAACTGAAATCGTGGGGTTCCAGATGGGTGAGACTAAATTCGCTGTTCTCTTCACTCACCAAAAAGAATGCTACCGCCTGAAACCGGATCAAACTCTGTATCCGTGACTTTGTTTCGTCTAATATGACGGAAGTATCTCTCAGGTTATTAATACTGGACTGAAAATCACCAAGAGAAGCTGCCATTTCCAGGGCATCCATAGTAAAGCGATTGACCTCTTCAAAATATCGGATGCGCTGTTCAAGGTACCGAATACTGTTATCTTGGCCTTCATCTTTAGTTTTCATGTGAAAAGAATAGTTGAATAATTTCATCAAACTGACGATCAGATTGATGTATGATGGATGTTAATACTTTTTCCGACAATTCAATTCGATCCCAGGAAAAAGGATCTAACGGGGGAACGTAATATTCTCCACTTGTACCTATTTTGATAGCGTTTGTTATAATATCGGCAAGATGTACAATGGAACATTCCAATTGATTCTGTGATTTTTGAGGAATATGGTGGTGAGCAACAATGTCTTCTAACGAAAAAGGTAGTTTCCATTTCTTTAACAGCAACTTCCCGATCGTTGCATGGTCTAACTTCATGATTTCATGCTCCATGTCATACAACAGACCACTGGTTTCTTTGGCTTTCTGAAGAGCACATAAAGCAACGGCGGGCATATAGCTGTACAATATGAGGCGTCCGATATCGTGGAGCAAACCGGCAACAAATAAACGTTCAGTATTTCGAATATTTTTATAACCGGCTATGATTCGAGAAATAACCCCGCAGGCAATACTGTGTTTCCAAAACGATTTCATATCGATTGTGTCGGAAGAGATACTCTCAAACATACTGATTATTTTAATTCCAAAGGCCAAGATACTTAACTGTTTTGTTCCCACGATAGCTACTGCTCGTGTTAATGTGTCTATCTGCGATGGAAACCCATAAAATGCACTGTTCACGATTTTTAATAACCGTGCGGAAAGACTTGTATCCAGACTGATTGCATCGGCGATGTCTCGAGCTGAACTTTTCGGATTCATTATGGTCTCATTAATCTTCATAAATACGGTCGGAAGTGTCGGTAACTCTATGTCACAGGTGATATACTCAAGAACACCTTTTTCCGTGGTTAAATGCTCCGGCACGACAGCTATACATGAATCTATCCGGAAGGAGTTATCATATACAGTATCTGTTTTACTCCGTGCAAGTTCTACAGCCTTTTGTAATGAGCAAGCATTAAATAACTCTCTCATTGCCGGATGATCTCTGTCAGTATGCATAAAAAAATCACTCGTCACTTTTTCAGCCATTTCAATCGACTTTGCATCTGCATAATCGGAATCTTCTTGCTTAGTATGTTCCTGTTCGCTTACTTCAATGTCGGCTTCGATCACACCCCACATTTTAAGCATTCTGATTTGGTCCATTGTCAGATTGGTTCCTTTCGTTAAAAGAAACCGACCGTTGTTGTCCCTCACATCGTCACGCAATATCATGTTTGGCTTTAGTTCAGACACATTTATAATGCTCATGGCTTCGTATCTTTATTTTTCTTGAAACGAATTCAGTTAACT
>JAFGQS010000037.1 GCA_016935565.1 Deltaproteobacteria bacterium | reverse complement strand
ATCCACAAATCGACATAGCGGTATCATCTTCAAGTTCATTGATCGATATAGCTGCTCCGTTTTCATCGTAGGGTTTCCCGGGGTCGAATCGTAAGTCTTTCGTATAGCCCTCAAGTATTTCCTCGGGACATAAAAGGGGACAGGCTACTTTAATGAAGACCTGTAAGAGATGCTTCCGAGAAATTGAGGAACCTGAAGTTAATGTTGTGGATATCAGTTCCGCAGCAGATCCGGCGGATAGTGTACTTCAGGGCATTGACATCGAGGATGTCAACAATCTGTGCCCTGAATGCAGGGAAGAACTGGGTGTCATGACTCTTACGTTACATAGGGTCTGACCAAGTTAACGAATCGTCATAATAGATAATATGCAGCATCAAACGCTGAAAATGAGCCTTAAAACGTCGATTCCGGTATAAAAAAACATTCTAAGAAAAGTGACGCCATACCGAGCAAGTGGGCGTCATGTGGTTGAAGAAAACGGGACACACGCATTTATAGGAGCATCTCGTATCTTATACGGTCTGTTTTGATCCCAAAAGAGATGTTCTAAGCTCTGAAATCACGTATTTGCGGGGTAATATTGCATGAATATAAATAAGGTGACCCAGTTCCGCTTCAAAAGACGAGGGAGGAAAACAACCCCTCGCTATTTATGAAAACAGAAACGTGAATACCCCGTTTTTAAACGGGGCTGAAACGTTTACCTGCCGAGGGCAGGTATAAATATGATAAACATTCCTCAGGATGCCCCGCCTTTAGGCGGGAGTTTCACTTTACCGTGTCTTTTAACTTCTTCCCGGCTGTAAATTTCGGAACGTTTTTAGCCTCTATATTTATTTCTTCTCCTGTTTGAGGATTTCTACCCTTTCTGGCGCTTCTCCTTGATACTGAAAAAGTTCCGAATCCGGCAATGGCAACCCTGTCATTTTTCTTCAGGGCATCGGTAATGGCATCGAAAACCGCATCAACCGTTCTTCCGGATTCCGCCTTGCGTGCTTTTGAAAGCTCTGCTACTTTCTCAATTAGTTCTGCCTTATTCATCGTTTCCTCCTTAGCGTTTGTTAAGATATAATCAGTTATGCCACCCGGAAATTGCCTGTAACAATTCAGCTGAATAGAGGGGTAATTAGAAGTAGGGCAGCCCGGTAATAGCGAGCTCGTTTAATATCCGCATGATTCACGGATATTATCGTGGATTAGGCAACCCTGCGACCGTATCCTCATATATTACAGACTTAGGTCAGTGGCTTTGCGTCCCACCCTTTCGGACGGTTTGCCTTTATCTAAGTAGTTTCTGTACTGACCGAACCGGTAAAAGTCAAGTTTTTTCTTCTTGCAAAAAATTATGTGGAGAAAATGATTTGTAATTTATTTACTCAACTCAAAATGGGACCGCTTTAGAAGTAAACAAGGGTAGCTGCTCCTGATTACATGGTTACGGGCTGGGGAGGGCGGGGGGTCATAATTCGCTTTACAAAACTGTTGTCCTGTCGAACTTTCGTACTTTCATGTGAGAATTTAAATTAAGGGGTAGGACATCTAAACAGAAAAGTTTGAAAGGAAAAAATCTTTTAAGCATAGATTTCTTAGAATAGAAATGTTTCATGGCAATAGATGTAAGTTCCTCGCCTTTGTACGGATTATTCGGATATTTAATCAGCGCGCTCTGTCCTTCGCCTCTTTTTAACCACCACATTTTATCTATCAGGAAACCTTGTTCATCCAATCGTTCATATAATCGAGTTTCGGGGAATGGCGTAAGACGAAAAAAGGATGCCAGTCCAACTTTTTGGTTAATCAGAAAGTCTGCCGTTTCTTTCGCTGAAGTCGGATCATCGTGTTCAAAACCGAAAATGATACTGGCGTACACATTGATTTTATTCCTGTGAAACATTTCAATAAGCTTCGAATAGTCATCAGGTTTATTGAAGCCTTTATTAATATCCTGGAGGTTGTTTGTGTTGATACTCTCAAACCCGACGAATGCCATAAAACATCCGCTCTTTTTAAGTGCCTTTATGATTTCAGGATGTTTATAAGCAAGACTATCTATCTGGATTATGTATTTTATTTTCAGATGAGATAAAGCGTTGCACAATTCAAGCGTCCTTTTCGGATTTGCCACAAAATTATCATCCGTAAAAAACACGGTGTCTGCATTACTGATAGAAACCTCGTGAATGATGTCCCGTATAGGCCTAAATCGTATCTTCTTTCCCCAGAACTTTGATACAGAACAGAAATCACAATTATAGGGACAACCTCTTGCGGTTTGGATAGGAATTATAGGGCTGTGCCTGAATGGCAACCGAACATACTTATCCCTGTTTATCAAGTCGAATCTTGGTGGTGGAAGACTATCAAGCGGATCTTTTCTGTCACTTTTATAGGTTCTTTTTAATGTGTCATTTGAAGCATCTTGAAGAACGTACTTCCACGATTCATCTGCTTCACCAATGACCACTGTATCCGCATGCTCAAGGGCTTCTTCCGGGGCTGAAGAGGCATGGATTCCACCCATGACAACTTTTACACTTCTCTTGCGGAATTCATCCGCAATTTGATATGCTCGTCTTGCAGTGAAGGTTATTGAAGTAATACCGACCAGATCGACCGGTTCGTCGAAATCTATCGTTTCAACGCATTCATCCAGAACTGTAACATCATGTTCCTCCGGGGTGAGTGCTGCGAGATATAAAATCGAAAGAGGAGGTAATGATGCCCGCTTGACTTTGATGAGCTCATTGTTAAGGTCATACGACGTTGGGCATATAAGTTTGATTCTCATCATTTTTCTCCTTAGAGAACTGGGCGGTCTTGTCTCCGATATTTAAATCGTAAATAAAGCAATCCTCAAAATTCATATTGTATTGATAAGAACGTGCCCCTCTCCCGGGGGAGTATAGGGGAGTTCCCCTCGTGTGTCAATGAAGAACAATCGGCCACGTGGTGTGGTGCGGTCTGAGACTACAACTTTTTCTTCTTACTCCTTATCTTGAACTGTTACCAACGAGTGCTTTCCTTATCCCGATTCATAATCGGTTCCAGGGAAAGCTTTAAGCATGTGCTTTGTATTTATTTCAATTTTGCTTGACTAAATCTGTTTTTGACTTACTATTATTTTTAGCTATTCGGCCCGATCAGGTTTCAGGCCTTTCCGACACTGCCCGGCTCTATCTTGAACACACGATGGATGGTATTCCGGGGCTGATCGGTTCGAATCAGACGGCGAGTTCTTCCGCGTGACCATCGATGATGCTACATTCCGATAGTAATACATGATAGGGAAACGCATCCGGCAATACCCACGGTGCTGATTAACCGAATGCCGTCATACAAAGAAGGGAACATGAATCATCAAGAAATGAAAGATATTATTGACAGGTATATTCATGCATACAATTCCTTTGATATTCATGGTATGCTCAGTTTCATGCATCGAGATATTATTTTCCGGAACATATCGCAGGGACAGGTAAATTTGTCTGCCAAGGGTTCAGATGAAGTTCGGCAGGTTGCCGAACAAGCGGCGGGTCTTTTTAAATCCCGCTTCCAAAGAGTCGAGAACTGCCGTTTCGATGAAAATACGGTATCGGTTGACATTGACTATGAGGATATTTTGGCTGGGGATATACCGGATGGCCCAAGAGCCGGAGAAAGACTGAAGCTCAGGGGGAAGTCAGTCGTTTCATTCCGGGACGGACTCATAAGTTCTCTCGTTGACTACAGTTAAAGTACATCTAATACTGCTCATCATTGCCGGCCGGTTATAATAACCGTTATCTTCCCGGACATGAAGCAAATATTTGCATGTTGCTTCTCTATAGGAGAAAGTTGTTCGAGGAAATAAATGTAAATGTCAAAGTTTGAAAAATCACAATGGGCAGATAGTAAGGTCTCCAATAACTACGGAGATAAAGCAAATATCCACCTGCCATTTCGTAGTCTATTAATAGAAATCATAAAATTATTTTATAACCATTTAATCTCTCAAAATACTGAAGCCAAGATCCTTGATCTTCACTGCGGCGATGGCATCTTTATAGGGGAATTATTAAAATCATTCAGTCCCGCCAAGGTCGTGCTGGTTGACGGGTAAGTTGAAATGTTGGAGGCAGCAGGAAATCTGTTCAAGGGGGTGCTTTATGAAAACTTTCAGTGTTATTCAGAGGAAATACTTAATAATCATTATTTGTGTCTCTTTGCTCATCATCCCGGCGAAATATATATGGGCAGATGACCAGAGCAACTTTGTTGACTGTTCCAAACTTGAGAATGAGGTAGACCGGCTGACATGCTATGATAAAGTAGCCCGTCAGAAGTCTGACAAAGCCGCGCCGTCAGTTGCACGATCTGATGAAACGCCGGAATTAGATTCCGACAAGAAATCATACCTTTCAAAGCTCTGGGAACTAGATGAGGATAAACCCCGGGGCAAATATGCATTAATGATGCATCGATCGAACTATATCCTGCCTTTTTCGTATAACTCTTCGCCCAATGAAGAACCCTTTCAGGCGAATTCTACCGGTGAAGACATAGAGAGGACAGAGGTCAAGTTTCAACTGAGCCTGAAGGTAAAACTCTGGCAGGATATAATTGGTAAAGATGTTGATCTCTGGTTCGGGTATACCCAGAAATCATTCTGGCAACTGTACGACTTTGCAGAATCTTCTCCATTCCGTGAAACCAATTATGAGCCGGAGGTGCTCTTCAATTTTCGAACACATTTCAGATTACTGGGGATGGATGCCCGCATGATTACCGTGGGGCTTAATCATCAATCCAACGGTCGCTCCGAACCGTATTCCAGAAGCTGGAATCGAATTGTGGGGAACCTGGGACTCGAGAGAGGCGACACCACCCTGATTTTAAAGACGTGGTATCGAATTCCCGATAGTGCTGAAAAGGATAATAATCCGGATATTGATGACTATTTGGGGTATGGTGAGATCTGGGGCTATTATGTATGGAATGGACACCGATTTGGCGTGATGCTGCGCAATAACCTTAAATTCAATGATAACCGGGGAGCCGTGCAGCTTGAGTGGAGTATCCCGATTTCCGAAAAGGTTGGTTTCTATATCCAGTATTTCAATGGTTACGGAGAGAGTATGCTTGATTACTACGACAATGCCAATCGAATCAGTCTTGGTCTCATTCTGATCAACTGGAACTGAGCCCAGGTGATGCCTTCTATGGGAGATTTTCTTTTACAGATTCATTCTGGCGTAACGGTTTGATATATTCGCAATAGTACAATGAAATGGTTTGTGGTTACGCCCTGGCATGCTCAGAATAATATTTATGCACTAAACCTCATGTGATTTGGTCAAAGCAACAAAGTGGACCGTGCCGAACCACGATGAATAGATCACTGCAGCATGCAGAATCGGAGGATCGACTATGAAAACAATAGGTCTGATTGGTGGTATGAGTTGGGAATCATCCATTGAATATTACCGCATCATCAATGAAACTGTTCGTCACAAGCTGGGCGGTCTTCATTCTGCCAGAAGTGTGATGTACTCGGTTGATTTTGCCGACATTGAGGAACTGCAGCATAAAGGGAAGTGGGGAAAAGCAACTGCCCTCATGGTTGAGGCCGCTCGCCATGTTGAAAATGGTGGTGCAGACTTCGTTGTTATATGTACCAACACTATGCACAAAATGGCTGATGAAGTACAGAAACGTATCAATATTCCTCTTTTGCATATTGCAGATGCTACTGCTGAGAGAATCAAGGCACACAGGCTAAGGAAAGTAGGATTGTTGGGTACAAAGTTTACCATGGAGGAAGACTTCTACAAAGGTCGGCTCATTGAGAGGCATGATCTGGAGGTCATAATCCCGAGTGAGCGAGAGAGAGAAATAGTTCATCGTACGATTTACGATGAACTGGTTATGGGTGAAGTCAAACCATCTTCAAAAGAGCAGTATATTGCAATAATGAATAATCTGGTCGGAAATGAGGCAGAAGGAATCATTTTAGGGTGTACGGAAATAGGTTTGCTGGTTGGCAAGAAAGATATTGATGTTCCGGTGTTTGATACAACCGTAATCCACGCTGAAGTTGCTGTTGAATATGCGCTCGGGGAATATACGCTCGGATCGTAATGTCAGTTGCAGTGTCAAATCGAATCTTACGTGTTGTGAACGTGACCACACCACTCACCAACCGACATCGCTTTGCGATTTTGTTTCATCCCTGTCTCAAAAAAATGTCCTTTGAATAAGGGCTGACGCTTATAGTGCGACCGGCAGGCCGCAATCGACATTACATGGTTAACAACCTATAAAAAATTCTTTTACGGGAGGAGATAACATGGAAGAAAAGACAAAGATCGGAATAATCATTTGTGATCGATACCGCAGGTGTGCAGGCGGAAAATGTTTCAGATCATTACGGAACAGGGAAGGTGCGTTTAGCAGATACGGGAATGAGGAGGTTGAAGTTGTCGGGTATACTACGTGCGATGGTTGCCCTGGCGGTAATATTGAGTATGCCGTAGATGAAATGAAGAAGAATGGAGTGGAGATAGTTCATTTTGCCACCGGGCTCGTTGTGGGATATCCCCCATGCCCTTATATCACCTATTTTCATGATTTTATCACAGCAAGATATGGCCTCAATGTCTTTTATGGTACGCATCCTATACCTCAAAAATACCTCGACATGCACAATCGCCTGGGAACATGGAATGATCCCAAGTGGCAAGAGATTATAGAACCGACGTTAACGGATGAAAAAACCCGCCTTTTGTATGACTGACAATTACGTGCTGAAAGGGTCATGCTGGCGATCGAGAATAAATGAAGACATTCAGAACAACAGGATTCCGGGTAATAATCTTTGTGTGAACAAAAACTGGCAATCCGTCGGAGGCACATGATGTATTAAAAGCTATAAACGAAGTGTCATGAAGCCCGTCTTTGGATTTCATGATGAAAAATTCTGTCGAACTAACGATTTTCGAAACGTGATGCAGACTCTGAGCTGATGCAGGAGCTTCTCATTATGTTATGTATGGAAAAGTTTCATTGCGATCGTGTGTAGTTCCAAAGGGCAGAATCTCAACAATAACCTCGTTCTCAAAGAACACATCGAAACTTATAGAGTGTATAGTTCTGAGAAGGGGGAATCTTTTGATTTATACAGTCCATTATGCTAATGACTCATCATTGTGTCAGAACCGTTCCTTGCAGAATGCTCTAGTGTCACGTCAACTCTCGAGTGTCGGGTAAAGACGTGATAGTTTTATCCGGGCATTTTTAGTAGTAAACTGCCAATTCACCT
>JAFGQS010000036.1 GCA_016935565.1 Deltaproteobacteria bacterium | reverse complement strand
AGATATCTTCATGCTGCCGATATGGATGTACAGGACGTGCCTTACCCCCTCCGTGTCATAGCTGGGGGTATATTTTTACAGAATCGAATCCCGCATAAAACGGCTGCATCAGTGTTACGGATCGGACAATATACTGGTCTGGTATGTGGTTTCGTCATCAATTCGGGTAAATCCCAGACAGAAATCACTGCCATTATTTGTGTGTGGTAAGAGATGAGTGCTGAAATCAAAAGGGCAGGCAGGGTAAAGAAGCTGATCTGGAATATAATTACAAGCGGTTTGCGGGCGGATCACGATCTTGAGGTTCTTCGCAAGATAGTATTAAAAAACCTTCTGCTTCTGGTCGGGTTTGTTACGCTTCCGATTCTCTGTATCGTAGTGTATAGTGAAAAACATTATATACTCTTCATTATTGATTCAGCCTTCTTCCTCTTCCTGGTAGCGATTTTTTTCTACCTCCGAAAGTCAAAAAATCATGATTCAGCAGCTGTTATCGGCACAATGGCAATGGGAGTTCTCTTTTTCTTCTTTGTTGTCTACGCTGGTGTCTACAACAAAACATATTATATATGGGCCTTCCTCTATCCCCTTCTGTCTTTGTTTCTGCTCGGGACCGTGCGCGGTTCTTTTTTCTCTCTTCTGTTATTGGGAATAGTGTGCACGTTGTTTATTGTTGCCCGACACATGGCGTTCATGCCATCCTATGATATCGAAAAAGAGATCCGTTTTGGGGCGGTCTATATCACCATATACCTGATTGCTTTTGTCATGGAAAAGGTCCGTCAGGCAATCCAGGATCGACTGAATATTTCAAAATCAAAACTGGAGAAAACCATTGCCGAAAAGGAACATCTCATTCAGAAGTTGCAGAAAACGATCGATGAGGTTACCGTTCTTCGGGGAATACTGCCGATCTGTTCACACTGCAAGAAAATATGGGATGACAAAGGCTATCGGCACCAGGTCGAATCCTACTTCAGTACTCATTCGGAAGCCGGTTTTACACACGGCATCTGTCCCGAGTGTATGAAAGAACTCTATCCCTACGTAAAGATCCCAGGTAAAAATCAGGAAGAATGTGAATGTCTTTCAACGGACGAGGCGGTCTGACCTCTGAACCTTTGTGAGAACACCAACCCCCTGGTTGTGTTCATATGATCAGAATTTCAATGGATCATCGGGCAGCTTCAATGTTCCCTCTACAATTGCAAGGATCTCAAAATCATATGGAAAATCGAAAATCGTGGTTGGGATATCGTCATTCGGGTATCGTGAGCCGAACCGGGTAACATCGATCGTATCCGCTCCATGTGACCTTTGGATTTTGGATTTGATTTGTCATTTTTACCTGTGTTGTGCCTTGTATGTTAAAAACCTTTCGCCATGCGTCTTTGACCATTTGCCTTGCGGTTTTGCCGCATTTCACACCAACATCGAAGCAACCCGTTCTTTTAAACCGCATCTCGTTCGGATCAACGTCGGCCATGATCGGTTCGCCTGCTGCGAAGATAAGATTGGATGCCGCAGTCAAGGTATAAATACACATCATCACACAGGCCTCCTTTGAATTATCAACCAAACAGGTGGAATCTTCCTGAATCAATCAGTTTTTTCATGGATTCTACGAAAACCCCGGGTGCCTCGTAGTCGGGGTGGTTCCGAATCAGCATTGCCGCCCGCATCAGTTGATCCATTTCTTGTAACAAACCCTCCGAATAACTGTCGTGTCGGAACGACAGGGATAAGTGACGAATAATACGGATTCTCGGATCTTACAACATCATTTTTGATTGCACGTTGACGGTTAACAATTGGGCGGTCGTATTTCCCGGAAAGTCCGTCTTTATACTCAAAATTGCTTTAAAAGGATGATATAAGGCTGGTTTTATGGACTGAGTTTTTGGCTACGAATGGTTGTGGTGGTTGGCGCTGGTTGGATCATGGAAGCCCTGGTTAAGAGTCAACGACCGATTACCTTTCTCCCCGGCGACTTGCCCCCGTTTTTTCACTGCTTTTCGGCCTCCTGTTTCGTGAGGGTCGATAGTGTCTTTTTTTCTTTTGCGTTTTCTCATCTTTCGGCGGGGCATCCTTTCCAAGGGGGTTTTCCCCGATCCAGAGGGGGGTGATTTTCAGTTTTCGAATGAGTTTCTTCAGCTGAGGAAGATCGCGCTTTGTCAAAAAGGTAAGGGCTTTACCCTTTCTGCCCATCCGTCCTGAGCGCCCTGTGCGATGCGTATACTGTTCCCCGTCACCCGGAAAATCCCAGTTTATCACATGTGAGACATTGGAAAAGTCGAGGCCCCTGCCGGCGACATCGGTGGCGATGAGGCAGCTTATCTTGTTGCTCCTGTAGTTCCTGTAGATGGAAGAGCGTTTCTCCTGACTGAGACCGGCATGAATATATTCGATATTATCCACTTCTTTCTTCATGTTTCGGAAAAGCGAATCCACCTTGTGGCGGGCGTTGCAGAAGATAAGTACCTGTTGTGTGTCCTCCCCCTTGAGATGTCGCATCAGTTTCGACTGCTTGTTTTTCGGATGCACGTATTCGAAGTAGTGCTCGATGCTTTCGGGTGACAGCCGCTCCTGAATGAGAGAAATATGGCGGGGATCACGAAAATTTTTATCAACCAGCCTTTTTATGTCATCATCCATGGTCGCCGCGAAGAGAAGTGTCTGATGTTCCTGGATTATGCACGACAGGATAAATTCTATATCTTCCAAAAACCCTGTCTGTAACAGTTCATCAGCCTCATCAAGTACCACGCACTTCGTCTGCGATAGCCTGACGGCCCCTTCATACATGAGATCGATAAGCCGCCCCGGCGTTGCCACGAGTATATGCACCTCATGGTTGAGCTTGGCCACCTGAATGCCCTTACTGAACCCTCCGTACACTCCAAAGGGAACCACACCGGACTTGGCCCCTATCTTATAGATCTCGTTCACATACTGGATGCACAATTCACGTGTCGGAACGATCACGAGACCCTGGATAGCGTTGAGGGTGGTATCTATTTTCTGAATAAGGGGGATCGAGCAGGCCGCCGTCTTTCCCGAACCGGTCTCGGCAAGGGCGCACAGGTCGTGTCCGGCGGAAATAATCGGATACGTCGCCTCCTGAACAGGCGTCATCTCATCGTACCCGAGGGCTACGATGGATTTTAATATGTCCGGGGGAAGGTTAAGTTCGCTGAATTTCATATATGGCGTCTCATTTTCTTTTGATAACATATACACTCGATGGCATTTTGTCTACCCCTTCACGGCACTTTAAATAATATAAATACTGATATCCCTTGATTACAGAGAATTCAGGCACGCCGGAAACCTGTATTCCCCGGAAAATCCGTCTTTATACTTAAAATTGCTTTTAAAGGAGGATATCAGGCGGATTTTATGGATTTAATTTTTGATTACGAACTGTCACAAGTCAAACGGTTACTTGACAGCCTGTTTTTGCTTAACTAATGTCCAATGTCAAGGGCTGAGCCCAAATCTTCTTCCCTCCCTGCCGGGAGATTCCATGGAATCCTTCCCACAACCCCCGCAGGAAATGGCAGGCATTGGCGCCGAGTGATCTGGTGCGATAGCCTCCCTCCTGAACGATAACCGTGGGCAGGCGCAACACGCCGATGCGGTGTCCGTTTGTATGAAAATCCTGTGCCAAAAGATTCCAGGAGCCGGTCGGGTCTCCCCGGGCGGTGTCCAGACCGAAGGCAACAACGAGAAATAGCGGCCGAAACCGGGTTATTCTGTTGAGTGCCTTGTCGAGCACCCTTCCATAAGCGCGCCCCTCCACCTTTTCGGGCAATGGGTAATTTACATTGAATCGATGTCCCAATCCTTCCCCCTGCTCGTCGTAGAATCCGCTGAAGTAAGGGTAGGCGAACCGGGGGTGGCCGTGTATCGAGATTGTCAGTACGTCGGATCGCTCGTAAAAGATGTCCTGAGTTCCGTTTCCGTGATGGTAATCGATATCAAGGATGGCAACTTTTCCGTATTGACTCAGAAAGTGTGCCGCCACGGCGGCGGAATTAAAATAACAGAATCCGCCGAAGGCGTTCCGTTCGGCATGATGGCCTGGCGGACGTACGAGGGCATAAGCAAGGCGGTAGCCTTCCGTAATCGTTTGAGCCGCCGTCAGCGTGCAGTCGACGGCACGTCTGGCGGCCAGGTAGGCGTTTTTATTCAGGGGAGTAAAAGTATCGATGCAGTAATACCCTGCGCGTACGGGCATCTCTTTCGGCGGCCGGGCTTTGTTGCGAATCGGGAAAACATACGGGTACACCGATTCCCCCGGTTCCATGAGCGAGCACATTCTTTTGAAATATTCCACATAATGGATGTTGTGGACGGCCTTGATGTGTTTTTCGGGGAAATGACGGGGCTTCATCCTGTCAAGGAAAGCGAGGGATTTGATCCCCTCCAGGATTCTCTGAATCCGCACCGGCGCCTCGACATACCCCCGTTCATGAACATGATGGATATCATGTTTGTCGTTGACCACGAAAGCTATCCGTTTGTCGATTGACCTCGTGGCATGAACGGCAGCCGCGGGGCTGGTTCTGGTGTATTGTGGGGAGCGCAGCTTGATGGGATCATCGGTGATCGAGGATTCCACCATGTCAATGTAGCCTGGCGGACAGAATTTGCCGTATTTCCTCATAAGGATGGCCCGGATTATTTTTTGGAGCACGGTACGGGAGAGGGCGATGCTTCTTCCCAGGGGATCGAAGACGAGATAGGGCGGGCAATCGTGCTCCGGTTTGAACGGTGTTTCGTAGGCAGTGTTGATGATCGGATATGCCCCGTACCGCTCATAAAATCTGAGCCGTTTCCGGTTTTGTTCCAATTCCTCGGCGTTACGGCACAGGTGGAGTTCATCGGGGAGGCATTCGAAAAACAGTCCGGTGTCGGTAAGAGTTGCCGCTTCTTCCCTGACCGTGTCGTAAAGAGCGCCGCCGACCCCCCGTCCCGGACGGGTGGCTTCCGTGGAGATGTAATCGAGGTAGCAGAATCCGACGTCGGGGGCATGCTGGAGCAGGGCAAAGCCTTTGACTTTTCCCCGTGAGCCCTCGGCGATGAAGAGAATTGAGCGGAAACGGTACTTCATGGGATTTCCCAACTGGAGTGGCAGCTTGGCAATGTCGTGTTCGTCAAGGCCGGTGAACTGACTTCTCAATATGTCCTGAACCTGGACGATAACTTCACGATCCCGGGGAAGGGTATCGTCATATATGCGCCGAATGCGGAACATTCAGTGTGTCTCCGATTTTCTATTATGATCCTGCAACGAATAATACCACACCGCGGTCAAGGAGGGCCATGTTTTGTTGATACGGAACGGAGCCGCTGTATTTGTATGAAAGAAGGTCGTCGGTTGTGAAACCATCTTCAAGAGACTTCGGTGTGGGGGCCGTTATTTATAGATCTTCTTTCATGCGATCGAACTCTCCTTTGGATATTTCGCCCTTTGCATACCTGGTTCTTAATACGTCCAGGGGAGTTTCCTTGTGAGAACCGCTCGTTTCTTTATCCCGGCTGATTTTCACGAAAAAAAAGATAACGACAGCGATCACAATCAATAAAAGTATCAATCCCATGAGCAAACCTCCATATCCGAAATTCCTCATATAATCTCAGTCACGCATGTGACTGCACCCGCCTACCTGGTATGAAACATTGAACACTTTTGAGATGTTCATGAAGAAGCTGAGGAATCGTACATTCTCTCTACTTTATTCAATTCCTGTCCCATAGTCATAGCCCTGACATGCAATATAAGGAATTCGAATATTACAATAATGGTTAATCCCGTATTACTCAATGATTTATTTCATTTCAATTAACCCATGAAGTCAACATGTTTGGCCTTTTGCATGGCAAATTCCGGCGTTTTGTGGAATAGTAGGTGCGGCCTGAACGACGGCCTGTGAGGAGCAACGATTCGAAACGTATGACGCCGGAAAGAAGGAGACCCATGCGCATCACCTTTCTCGGAACCAACGGATGGTATGACACCGATACGGGAAACACTGTCTGCATCCTCATCCGAACGGAGCGCTTCGACCTTGTCCTCGATGCGGGAACGGGCTTTGCCAAACTGGACCGCTCCATTCCGGCGGAAACGGAACGGGAGCTCTATCTCTTCCTCAGCCACTTTCATCTCGATCATATCATGGGACTCCACACACTCGCCAAATTCAAATTCCCCCGGGGCCTCTCGATCTGGGGGCCGGAAGGGACTCGCACCGCCATGGGCACTTTAATCAATACACCTTTTTCCATGCCCCTCGCCGATCTGCCCTTTGACGTGGAACTTCATGAAATCCCCGCCGACCTGAAGCTTCTCCCGTTTCCCGTGGAAGCGCGTTCCATGCAGCACGCTTCCCTGACCCTCGGCTACCGGTTCACCATCGATGGAAAAGTGATCGCCTACTGCCCCGACACGGGCTACTGTGAAAACGCCGTCGCCATTGCACGGGATGCCGACCTCCTCATTGCGGAGTGTGCCTTCAAAAGCGGTGAGCACGCGGATAACTGGCCCCACCTCAACCCGGAGACCGCGGCGCGCATCGCCAGGGAAGGAGACGTGAAAAGAATGGTCCTCATTCATTTCGATGCAGAGCGCTATCCAACATTACAGGACCGGAAGGAGGCCGAAACAGTCGCAAAGAAAACCTTCGAATACACCGTCGCCGCCCTGGACGGCATGGAAGTCGATGTGTGATCGTTAGACAAATTAATGAGTCGGGTGTAGTTCCGGTCCCATTTATCCATAGTTGCATTTTGATCAACAATACGGAGGGTGGTTCAATGATCAGAGCAAGTGACATCACGAATGAGATACGAGATTTTCTCGTCGGGCAGACGATTTCAATCATGGGTGTTGCGGAAGCACGGCAACTTCCCGAAGTTCCGGAGGAATTTTCTCCTCAGTTCATTATGCCCGATGCGCGATCGGTCATCTGTTATGGCGTTCCGATCCCCCGGGGAATCCTCTATGCCGAACATTATGATCTTTCCTTATACTGGCGGTACTGTACGATGCTCTATAAGTCTCTTGATATGGTCTCGAATTCGTTATCTCTTTTTCTTGAAGAACGAGGGCATATAGCGAGTCCCCTCTACGGATGTTACCCGATGAAAATTGTGAAGCGGGAATACTGGGGGCTTGTGCCCCTGGTGTACTGGGCTCAAGCGGCAGGTCTGGGCAGGTTGACAAAATGCGGGTTGCTTGCTCATCCCGAGTACGGGACGCGAATGATCATCGGCGGCGTGTTTACAGCCGCTGCATTGCCGCCGACGGAAACAATAGAGCGCGACTTCTGTCCCGAGGACTGTTTTGCCTGTATCGATCAGTGTCCCGCTCACGCCATCGACCGATCGGGAAAAGTGGACCATGAGCGCTGCATGCGTCATGCCAACGCAAGTCCTCCCCTGGCGTTTATGGTACGTGACAAGACCTTCAGAGAGCAATTTTCAATTGAAACTCTCGTGAATACGATTGCCGTGGATGAACATGCAACCTATTCATGTATTGAATGTCTTAAAGTTTGTCCCCTGAACCGATAGAAGAATAAAAGGACAGATTTATTTATTATTTTTTTCATTTCACGAGGGATTTTATTTGGAAGGCCTAGTCAATAGTCAACGACTGACCCCATCCTTGCTCT
>JAFGQS010000186.1 GCA_016935565.1 Deltaproteobacteria bacterium | reverse complement strand
TCGACAGGTAAACGATTCATCCCCGTTTCCAAAATGGGAGTCTCATGTTTCTTATTTCATTAATCTTGTCGAAAATATGACGGACCCGATCATCGAGACGGCAAAGGCTTCGTAACGAGACGGGAGTCCAGCGGATCAATCTGTCCGAGCGCATGGAGTAATTTGTCATGTATTCGACCATTCGAGGCAAGTATGCATGGAGATTCGAGATGATAGTGTGCGCCCGATATCTCCGTCACCCTGCCGCCCGCTTCCGTAACCATGAGCCATCCGGCAGCGGTATCCCAGGGACTCAATTTAAGCTCCCAGAATCCATCGAACCGACCTGCCGCAAGATATGCCAGATCAATCGCTGCAGAACCTGCCCGTCGAATGGCCTGTACTTTAAGGGCCAGTCCTCTAAAGTAATTGATATTATTGTCAGGATCTTCGCTGATATCATAAGGAAATCCCGTGGCAAGAAAACTTCTTACCAGTTCATCCGTTTTCGAAACCGCAAGTTTTTCATCGTTAAGGACAGCGCCGACTCCCTTCTCTGCCACAAACAGCTCATCTAAGATTGGATTGAAAATAACACCAAGAATGACCTCTCCATCTTCCTCAAGGGCGATAGATACGCAGAAAAAAGGAAACCCATGAGCATAGTTGGTAGTTCCATCAAGCGGATCGATAATCCATCTGAACCTCGAACCCTTCTGTATGCCTGCGGATTCTTCCGTAATGATGTCGTGATCGGGAAATCCCTGAGTGATCCTGGTAGTGAGTAACTCTTCGGAAAGCCTGTCAGTCTCTGTGACAATATTAATTTCTCCCTTATATTCTATGTCGTGTTTCTCGTGAAAACGTTGGTTCAAAAGTGCTCCCGCCTCCTTCGCAATGAGTATGGCAAATTCTCTGTAATGAATCATTTTCCTCCCTCCGGATGGCAAGACACAGTAAGCGGATAGTTTTGAACGTTTCTGATACCACAAAAATTACTATCCGCATAGTGCACTGTATAAAAAAGTTAATTGTATCAAAAACTCTTGCACCGTATAATTAAACTTTTTATTGCACACAGGTAAATTTAGTGTTAAACGGTACGAAAATTTTACGTATTCTAAACACATACCATGAATTCCGAAAAACCAAAAAAAAGTTCCGAGCAAACGAAACTCGACTATAAATCCATACGGGAAGAAAAAGGATTCACGTTACAAGAGATCTCCCAACGCACGAGAATTAGTTCCTCAATTCTGAACGCAATCGAAAACAGAGATTTTCATCTGCTCCCCGAACCGGTATATACGAGGGCATTCATTAAAATATATGCCAAAACTCTTGATACCGACAGCGACGATCTCCTTTCTCTCTACAACAGTTACGTCGAAGAGATTGACGCATCAAGAGAACAGGAGGAACTTGCTAAGAAGAATGCTCGATCTCAATCCCGCCATAAAATGTTCGTTTGGGCCGGCGCGGCTCTCTTTATAGCACTTTTTGCTTTTCTTATGTTTTTTTACAGCAATACAGATACGAAAAAAAGTGTTCAGGCACCCTCTCCTGAAACAAAGACTCAACAAGAGCAGAGCGGAGAAGTCGATACCAGGCCTTCACCCCAGCGAGAGGTAACTCAAACAACAGACAATCAAGTCGGAGAAGAAAAAACTGACACTCAACCCACCACGGAAGAGCAGAGTGAAACACGCAAAACGGAACAGCTGGATACTGCTTCAACAATGGAACAAAAAGAGCCGGTTGACACTGAAAGAAGAGAAACAGAAACCGCCATAGAGGAAAAGAAGTACGTTCTGGAAATCGAGGCAACCGAATTGTCATGGCTCAAAATCATAGAAGACGATAAAGAACCCTATGAGATCTTATTGAGACCGGGAGAAAAGTTAAACCGAAAAGCTTCGGAAAGGTTCATCCTTTTTATCGGTAATGCCGGGGGTATAAAAATTAATTTCCAGGGGAAAGCGATTGCCCCGCTGGGAGAGCATGGTAAAGTAATACGACTTATACTGCCCGGCGAAGAAGAAAGCAATTGAAGACACGTTGACAAACAATCTCTAATGTTCTAAGATCACTAAAAAAGAGAGGAACTATTCGTTCTTCTTTCAAGAGGTGTACACAGTATGTTTGGTATTGGAATGCCTGAATTAATTATTATCCTGATTATTATCCTGATTATTTTCGGAGCCGGCAAGATCCCCGAGATAGGCGGTGCCGTCGGTAAAGGAATCAAGAATTTCAAGAAATCTTTCCAGGATAGTGAAGAAGTCGAAAACAACAAAGAACATAAGAAACTCGAGGACAATAACAAGTAATCTTTAGAAAGGTACGTCGTCCTCGGTCATTTCCGAACCTTCATAGGATGAAAATTTATTGCTCGACTCACCAAACTGATCAACTTCCTGTCCCTTTGGTTCAAGTATCTGCATGTTTGTAGCAATTATCTCGGTCGTGTACCGTTTATTCCCGTCCCTATCATCCCAGGATCTTGTCTGTATCCTTCCATCAATGTACACCAATCGCCCCTTGGACAGATAGTTCCCACATATTTCTGCCAATTTCCCGAACACGACAATCCTATGCCATTCCGTCCTTTGCATTTTTTCACCGCTTCTGTCTGTCCACTGTTCGTTCGTTGCCAACCTGAAATTTGTTACCATGGCACCGTCTTGCGTGTATCGGACTTCCGGATCAGCCCCCAGTCTTCCAATCAAAATAGCCTTATTAACCATCGTCCCCCCCTTATCGGCAAAATATAAACGCCAAAAGCATACACAACTTGGCCGCTCTTGGCAAACGAATTATCCTTTCATAATGTTGAATCTGCATGACGGAAATCTTATATTATTATTTCCTTCTTGTTTGAAAAATCTACCAAACCCTTATGCTTTCTGGAATTCAATATTGACTTACCCGGTATTATCAAGTAGAGATATTTTAAATATTACGAATTTTCATACATTACGACGAACAATGGCAAAAGATAACATCGTACGAGCTACGCTCTTAGCTATCCTGGATATTATTGTCACCGCTTTTTTTGCGGCTATGGCCATCATCTTACCTCCACTTTCTGCAAGAGGGGAAAAAACGAGTTATAAATTAGCTCACCTCTGGGGGAAAACAGTAATTCGTATCTCCGGTGTCACCGTTGAGACGAAAGGAGAAGAAAACGTTCCCCGCAACAGACCTCTCATATTCATGGCCAACCACCAGAGCAATTTTGACATCCTTGTCCTGCTGGGTTACATCCCTGGTGAATTCTATTGGATTTCAAAGAAAGAAGTTTTTTATGTCCCCTTACTGGGAGCGGCCATGAAAAGAGCAGGATATATCTCTGTCGACAGACAAAATCGAGAGAAAGCGATTCAGAGTCTTGATGAGGCAGCACAGATAATTAAGAATGGGAAGTCTGTGATGACCTTCCCCGAGGGGACGAGGAGCCGAGACGGGAAAATCAGACCTTTCAAGAAAGGGCCGTTTTATCTTGCTTTACAATCGAGAGTTCCTATAATCCCGGTATCAATTATAGGAAGCAGGGCTATTTTGCCGAGGAGATCCTTACGGATGCATCCCGGCAAAATAACAATGATCATAGATAAGCCGATCGATACGACAGACTATACCCTTGAAAACCGCGATGAGCTTATGTCAAAAGTATACGAGGTGATCACACGTAATTATAGGATCGAAAATCCTCAGGCGAAAGGAAAGTCTCCCCGTTGAATCTATGGGAAGGAATATTACTCGGTATCATCCAGGGATTAACAGAGTTTCTGCCGGTGAGCAGTTCGGGTCATCTGGTCATTGCACAGAGTATCATGAAAGGGTTTCATCAACAGGGTGTTCTCTTTGACGTAATGCTCCACGTGGGAACCCTGGCAGCCGTTATCTTTTTTCTCTGGAACGATGTTTCTGATATCCTGAAATCACTGGTACCTCAAAAATGGCATCCGAACCCCGGAACGTATAATGATCTCATTATAAAAAGCAGAAGAAAAACAGCGTTTCTCATCGTTATCGGAACGGCATTTACGGGCAGCATAGGTATTGTGTTTAAAGACAGCATACATCGTCTCTTTGAATCAGTGGAAATTGCCGCGGTTATGCTTCTCGTCACAGGGTTGTTGCTTTTTCTCGCCGATCGTGTGAAAAATACGGTGAGAACTGAAGGCGATATGAACATAACCGATGCCGTCATAATCGGATTTGTGCAGGGAATAGCTCTCATGCCGGGGATATCGCGATCCGGTTCCACTATAGCATTCGGTATGTTCAGACATATAAACGGTGAAACGGCAGCCCGATTTTCTTTCCTGCTGTCCATTCCGGCCATCATTGGAGCAACGGTACTTGAACTTCACTATGTTGAATCCGTATCGCCCGGTGAAATGATTGTATATGCGGCGGGAATGATCGCAGCGGCTGTAACAGGTTTTCTGGCTCTCAAGCTTCTGTTCTTCTTTATCAAGAAACGAGAGCTTCGAATATTTGCATATTACTGTTGGCTCCTCGGAGTAGTGACGCTCATAATGAAAACGGTATGACAGGACAATGAAAGACACAAAGAGAGACCACAGAAGATCAAAAGAAATAGGGGGCGTTATTTTATTCGCCGTTTCCCTGTTCCTTATCCTGTGTCTCGTTTCATACAAGCCTGCCGACCCTTCATTTACCCACTATCTACCCGGAAAAGTTATCATTAAAAACCTGGGCGGGTTTGTCGGAGCATATAGCTCAGACAGCCTGTTACGAGTGCTCGGAATCAGTGCTTACTGGATTCCCATTGTGTTTATAATTCTATCGTTTCAATTGCTCCTTAACCGGAATTTCCGGATTACACCAATTTCTGTCGTTGGATTTATCGGCCTCGTTTTTTCGACTGCCGCACTTTTAGCCGGCCGCTATAAGACGATTCCTCTTTTCGGTATCGATCTTAATGCGGGAGGTCTCCTGGGAACCCTGTCATCAGATTTCCTGCAATCATATCTGAATCATATTGGCACATACATATTGCTGGTGGTTACTCTCATTGTCTCTCTCATGATAACCCTCGATGTGTCCATGGTAACATTCACCAGACAGTCTCTTGTATTGCTGGTTAGTGCCACCGGTAAGATAAAAACATTCCTTCTGATTAGAATCGAACGGCTCAAAAGAAAGAAGAAAATGCCGCACGAGAAAAAGGCCTGGGACAAAGGAAACGTCCCGGTTATACGAGACGAGCCAACACCGCAACAGGCAAAGGTACGGAGAAAAAAAATCGAACAGATCCCCTTCGAGTTTGTCCAGTCCGCAGACGCGTATATCTTACCTCCCCTCACAATTCTCGATGATGTGGAGCACAAAGATACGAAAATAAAGAGGGAAAGCTTGATCATGAATTCAAGGCTTCTCGAAAAGAAGCTGGCGGATTTCGGCGTTGAAGCAAAGGTTTCAGAAGTAAAGCCCGGTCCTGTTATCGCCATGTATGAGCTTGAACCGGCACCGGGAGTCAAGATCAACAGAATAACAAATCTTTCCGACGATCTTGCAATGGCTCTGAAGGCACAAAGCGTGAGGATAATTGCTCCCATCCCGGGAAAGTCGGTCATCGGCATTGAAATACCGAATCACGAGAGAGATGTGGTACACCTGAAAGATGTTGTTGATAATGAAGGATTTATCAATGCGAAATTTAAACTGCCCATAGCACTGGGAGTCGATATTATCGGAACCCCGGTCACAACCGATCTTGCCAGAATGCCTCATTTATTGATTGCCGGAACAACCGGTTCCGGTAAAAGCGTTTCCCTCAACGCTATGATTTGCAGTATTCTTTTTAAGACAAAACCGGATGATGTCAAATTCCTCATGATAGATCCGAAACGACTCGAGTTATCTGCCTATGAAGGGATACCCCACCTTCTTCACCCCGTCGTTGTCAATCCGAAAAAGGCGTCTCAGGTCCTGAAATGGGCAGTGGAAGAAATGGAACGACGATACAAAATCATCAGCACCGCCGGCGTCAAGAGTATTGAAAAATATAACAGGATGTTAGAAAAAGGTTTACTGGCCGCAGACGGCAGTCTCTTGCCCCCCGGAGAAACAAAAACAACGGAGGACAAAACAGCAGCGACCGATACTTCCCAACAACCCGGAGATGAGGCCGCGGAAGCTGACGATCTCCCTGCTAAACTTCCGTACATTGTTATCGTTATTGATGAACTCGCCGATCTTATGATGGTTGCCCAGCGCAATGTAGAAGAATCTCTTGCACGCCTTGCACAAATGGCCAGGGCCGCGGGGATCCATTTGATTCTGGCAACGCAGAGACCGTCTGTCGATGTCATCACCGGAATAATCAAGGCCAACTTTCCGACGCGAATCTCTTTTCAGGTATCGTCGAAAGTCGACTCTCGGACCATTCTCGATAAACTGGGAGCGGAGAAACTGCTCGGAGCCGGTGATATGCTTTTTGTACCGCCGGGCACATCAAAAATGATGCGAATCCACGGCCCCTATGTTTCTGACAGAGAAATCAAAACAATCGTTGAATTTGTCAAGAAACAGGCCACTCCCCTGTACGACGAGTCTATCGCTGAATACCAACCGGAAGCAAGAGAAGGGATCGCGTCTGAAGAATTTGATGAAAAGTACGACGCCGCCGTTGAACTGGTTACCGACCTTGGGCAGGCATCGATATCGCTGGTACAGCGATACCTGAAAATCGGGTATAACAGAGCTGCCCGCATTATTGACAGAATGGAAGCAGAAGGAGTGGTCGGACCGTCCGATGGCGTCAAACCGAGAAAAGTATTGGCCGGAAAGTTGCCGAAATAAATTGCGAAACACCATCCACATTGTCAGCCTGGGTTGCCCCAAAAATCTTATAGATTCCGAAGTAATGGCCGCCGTGTTAGTCAAGGGCGGCTTTTGCATCACTGAATTTCCCGAAGAAGCCGATGTGATACTGATCAATACGTGTGCCTTTGTCCTGCCGGCAAAGGAAGAATCTATCGATGAAATCTTCCGTATGGCCCGGATGAAAGAATCGGAACAATGCAAACATCTGGTTGTTGCCGGCTGTCTGTCGCAACGATACGGGAATATTCTGGAGCATGAAATTCCGGAAGTCGACCTTTTCGTCGGAACCGGCAACATACTTGAAATTGCCGATCTTATTGACAATCTTCAGAGAAAAGATTCCCGATTCCCTCGATCACACATCGGGAAACCAACGTTTCTTATGACATCTTCCCATGCACGACTCATTTCCACCCCTCCATACACGGCGTATCTGAAAGTCGCCGAGGGATGTTCCAATTGCTGTTCGTACTGCGTGATACCCACGGTACGAGGTGCTTTCAGGAGCAGAACAATGGATGACATAGTGAAAGAGGCAGAGAGTCTTGCTGAAGGGGGGGTCAAAGAAATCATTCTAACAGCCCAGGACACGACGGCATACGGAAAAGATTTACCGGGGAAACCGAATCTGGCCATGCTCATGAAAAATCTCGCCTCCATAGAAGGACTCAGATGGATCAGACTTCTCTATACGTACCCGGCCAGTTTGACTGATGAAATTCTCCAGACCATTTCGGACGAAGAAAAGGTCTGTAAGTACATTGATATCCCCGTACAGCATATCGACGATGAGATATTAACATCAATGAATCGGAAAGGATCCGGTAGGGCCATCAGAAACATTATCACGAAAGCCCGCGATATTATCCCCGACGTGGCACTCAGAACATCGCTGATCGTCGGATTTCCCGGTGAAACACCCGAAAAATTTGAGGACCTTGTCACGTTTGTCCATGAAACGCGTTTCGACCATCTGGGAGTGTTTGTGTATTCGCAGGAGGAAGGAACTCAAGCGGCGGAATTTCCGGCTCAGATTCCTGAGGAAGAAAAAGAGGAACGTCGAGGCATTGTTATGGAAGACCAGGCGATAATCTCTTATGAAATCAATCAATCTCTTATCGGTTCCGTTCATGAAGTACTCATGGAGGGAAGATCCGATATTCCGGAATTTACACAGATCGGTCGATTATCGAGACAGTCGCCGGATATAGACGGCGTCACGTACGTTAACGCTGACGAGAAAAGACCGGGAGAAATCATACACTGCAGAATCGTATCGGCCGAAGAATACGATCTCTATGCCGAAGAGGTTGACGCCCTGTCCTGATGCGTCGAGAATGATTCACTGCGTCTTGAATTTCCCGCACATTTATGTTCCTCAGGTTGACAAATATCAAGAACATTCACACCGATTAGTAGCCTCTCAAACACAAACTTACCCCCCTCTCTTTCCATAATGACAGACAAAGACAAATGCAAAGAATCTGACGTTTCAAGATATTGACAAATGAGGCCGATTATGTCAGTAAGTAAGTACTCACTAACCGGGTGATCCTGTGCATAAAATCAAAAAGCGGTTTTCCGCAGAAGAAAGACGAAAGCAGATCCTCCGGTCTGCTATCAGGGTGTTTGCCCAATCCAATTACCGGGCAGCTCGTGTGGCGGATATTGCAGCTGAGACCGGTATATCGGAAGCGACAATCTACAAGTATTTCCCCTCAAAAAAAGCCATCTTTCTCGAAATTCTCACGTATATGTCGGAAAGAATCATCATCTTATGGGAAAGAGAATACGAAACGGAACCGGACGCCCTGAAGGCCCTCAGGGCCATGGGAAAAACATACTATGAGCGGATGACTAACCACCCGGAGGAATTGAAAGTCCATTTCCAGGCCGTATCCGAAGTCAATGATTCCGATATCGCCGAGAGGCTGCGCCTTGACCATGAACGGTATGTGCAGTTCATCGCCAAGGTGCTTGAGAAAGGAGTACGGCAGGGAACAATAAGAAGTGACCGGGACATTTATACAATGGCGTGGCTCGTCAATGGCATCGGCATTTTGATGAATATGGTTAAGCTCCTCTCGTTCGATACCGTATTCAACGAAACAATCATACCTCAGATAATTGATCATTTGATCGAATCAGTCATGGCATAATGCTTATTGTCGAATCGTAGAAGGTACCAGCTTTTGTAACAC
>JAFGQS010000035.1 GCA_016935565.1 Deltaproteobacteria bacterium | reverse complement strand
GACTCCGATTCATGCATCTACACGCTCCCTTTGTGGCATCTATACGATGTGGTATCGGCTGCAGACAGTTGACATATTTCAGGGGTGTTGACCATATAAGCCGTTTGGCATATTTATTTTTGTTCTTTCTTAAAAATATGGTAATTTGAATTGAGACATAAAAAAAGTTTGCTTTCAGAAAGGAGACAGTCGATGAAACTAGGAATAGTCATCACCCAGACCGATCCTGAGACAGTTTTCAATGCCATGCGTTTAGCCCTTTACAGCCTGGAACAGGGCGATGAGGTGCGTATTTTTCTTTCCGGAAAGGGTGTCGAAATCGACAGGATAGAGGACCATATTTTCAATGTAAAAGCGGAGGCGCAAAAAGTTCTCGATGCGGGTGGGGAATTTCTGGCCTGCGGCGTCTGCCTCAAACTCCGAAATTCTGAAGGATCAGAGATATGTCCACTCTCAACTCTCAAGGATCATTACGAGATTGTACGAGACTCAGACAGGTTGGTAACAGTCTGAATTGCGGAACTGAGGAAAGCCATTGCAGTAATATCTTCGAGGGTTTTGTATAGTATTCTCCTACATGCAATTTTTTGAGATTGAGAGATAGTTTCTCTTGGTGGCAACTGTCATCAATTTTGGTGACTCGAAAAAATGATACTTCCGGCAAGCTTTTTTCACTCCCTGTTTTTACAGAATTGTTGAGGTCAGTAAACGCATACCTTGAAATTTCCGAGCTTCTTTTTGATGTGCCCAAAATAATTTTACAACCATTATAAATGTTTACATTTGCATGTAATTCGGCGACAAATAGAATAAGTGGGATAATGAGCAAATCATTAAAACATTATTTCTTGCAAAGAAAAACGGATTTTATCTTAATCCCATCTAAGGAGGGTAGAGATGAAGGTATTTATAACAGGGGCAACAGGGTTTATAGGAAATGAGGTTTCCAGGAGATTTGCCTTAACCGATCATGAAATGACATGCCTTGTGAGGGCTTCCAGTAATGTTGACGAACTTAAAAAACTGAATGCCAACCTCGCCATGGGCGACGTGCTTGACAGAGATTCTCTCGATCACGGCATGGAAGGCTGTGACTGGGTTGTTAACCTGGCCAATATCTATACTTTCTGGGAACCTGACAAGTCAATCTACTACCGGGTTAATGTCGAAGGAACACGGAATGTCATGGAGGCTGCACTGGATGCGGGTGTATCGAAGGTGGTTCATGTGAGTACGATGGCTGTCTTCGGCAAACCCGATGAATGTCCGATTGTTGAAACAAGCCCTCCGGGACCCAATCGTTTCGGTGATTATCCTGAAAGTAAATATCAGGGAGATTGCATCGCGTGGGAATTGTACGAAAAAAAACATTTACCGCTCGTTGTGATATATCCCTGTGTTGTCACCGGTCCCAATGATGTCAAGTATAGCTCGGGTCTCATCAGATCGCTGATTAACCGTGAAATGCCGGCAACTGCATTTAATAGCTCTGTTATGACTTGGGTAGATGTCCGCGATGTGGCAGAGGTGATAGTTCGTGCTACAGAAAAGGATAACAATGTCGGAGAAAAATATATCGCAGGAAAAGAGCAGATGAAGATGGAAGAGTTTTACGGAATGATCAGTGATATCTCCGGCGTACCGATTCCCAAAATGCGACTTCCCGACACTATGGCATTATTCAATGCAAGGCTTTTAACATGGTGGGCTAATATGACAAAGAAGCCGCCACTCTGGAATATGGCACTGGATGGATGTCGAGTGGCCAAGGAGGGAGTCATTGCCGATGGAAGCAAGGCTGAAAAGGAGCTTGGTATTACCTACACCCCGATAAGAACTACACTTAAGGACGCCATACGAAGCCTTCAGAGATAAATTTTAACAGGGACGATGGTCTTGAGGGGATGATCCCATGTTTTCATTGAATTGAGTAGCGAGCACGTAAAAAACATACTCGTTTGTTCAATTTCAAATCTGATTAGCACAGGCAGAAATGCACAAAACATTGTGTCCAACAAGAGCACTTCAAGATTGCAATAGTTGATAGCCCATTTACTTGCAATAACCCTTTAATCTATGATTTCTGTCATGAATATTCTGTTGAGTAACGCAATGATGATAGTATGATAGAACATCGGAAAAATGAAGCTCAGGAATTTCATGATACTGGACAATATTTGTGGGAAAAGGCATTCGCGAAAATGTCAGCCTGCGTGTTCGCCCTAAATGACATAGGCAATGCTATGGTCTGTACGGAGGAATAATTATGCCGCCTTCAATTCGCAGTGCACTCGTGACATTCATAGGCATACTTGTCTTGTTTGGCGGGCTCGCGCATGCCCCTGCGCAATCCGCCACCCCATTGAACGCTGAGAATTCTGACCCAAGGAAGCTGGGTTGGATGACGGGTTTCCCTCCGCCGCCTGAAAAGCTGATAATGCAGCCCGAGTCTGATTACTTCAGCTTTCCCAAGTTGCGTTGGACGGTATGCCACATTCGGGAACTACTGCCGACAAGGCAAGTGAGTCGCGGCATCGGTTCTCCGATACCGCTGACATCCGCGATCGATGACGGTATTGATGCCGTGCGCTTCACACCGCTTGGTGGCAACGAACCGATGACATGGACGGAATCGCTTTCGGCCAACTACACCGATGGTATACTCATTATTCACAAGGGCCGGGTCGTTTACGAAAGGTATTTTGGTTGTCTCGACGAGACGGGCAAGCACGCTGCAATGTCGATGACCAAGTCCCTAACGGGACTTCTGGCCGAGATCCTCGTGGCAGAGGAGCGTCTTGACGACACAGCTAAAGTGGCTGCCATTATCCCGGAACTCTCCCGCAGTGCTTTTGGCAGCGCAACGGTGCGCCAAGTCATGGATATGACGACAGCTCTTGACTACAGCGAAGACTATGCCGATCCCAAGGCTGACATATGGGCCTATTCGACCGCTGCGAGTCCTTTACCCAAACCCCAGGGATATGAAGGCCCCAACGGCTACTTCGAATACCTCCAAACCGTCAAGCAGAATGGGGTTCATGGGAAGGCTTTCGGCTACAGGACCATCAACACGGACGCACTCGGCTGGATCGTGTCGCGGGTCACGGGTAGGAATCTCGCAGAGCTGCTATCCGAGCGTATATGGAGCAGGATGGGCGCTGAGCAGGATGCATACATGACCGTCGATAGCAAGGGTACCCCATTCGCAGGCGGCGGACTCGACCCATGAATAACTTCTTTACCAACGAAGCGAGTGCCAACAGAATCATGTATGGCACCTCCGAAATGTTAAATGAAAACTGGAAGGATAAATCCCTGAAACAAATTTCCACAGATTAGTGGACATGACTCAATGTTTAAAGTTGTTTGTTCTATCATTAAGGAAGAATCCAATAGTGTTATAGTTACAATTTTATTTAATTGATAATAAAAATCATTCTTGGTAAATTAACATTCACAGCATGATTTAAGTGCTGGCATATTCATTTCTCATTCCCAAGACAGCAGGATACAGCAACCTCTTTTATTGAACATCTCAATTCACTTTTCATTGAGCAACTCTCAGCGGAACTACTCTGGAAGAAAAGGAATTATTTTGAAGTCACAGGGTCGTTTTACAATAAAACTGAGGAGCGTACATCATGTTTGAACCGAAGGATATCCTTGTCCCGACAGATTTTTCCAAATACTCAGATGTGGCCTTAGAGAAGGCTGCCGACATAGCCTCTCAGTATGGCAGTGACAAATACCTGCTACACGTTATGGGGATGTCGGAGCAGGTCCAGCAGTGCGCAGTCGATTACTGCCTCAGCAGCGAATTGGTCAAGCAGCTCGAAAAAGAGACACTCAAGGCGGTCAAGGACAAGATGAAGAAGGAAGCGGACGCCATCGTGAAATCGAAAAAAATCAAGGTCGTTGTTGATATCAAGAAGGGCTCCCCCGCCGAGATGATCCTGCGCGAAGAAAAGGCAAACAAGGTTGATCTGATCGTCATCGCTTCGCATGGGAAAACGGGAATATTGAAGCAGTTGATGGGTAGCGTTGCCGACAAGGTGGTGAAAGGGGCGAAATGCCCTGTTTTTGTAGTTAAACCATAGATAAAAATAGAGGTTATTCATTCTATTATCAATATAAATAGATGTCAGAAGGAACGGCATCAGATAAGAGGGAAACTATGAAAATGATTGGTCCTCTGATGTGGGAGCACCGATTGATTGAGAAGATATTGGACCTATTTGAAGATGAAATAAGTGTCTGACGATGATGATCTCAAGCGCTGCATAGCACTCGGCAGGGATGTTGCACGAAAACAGAAAGAGGTTGCACGGCATGGATGATTTGGTGGACACCAAGGCTCTCTGGAATATTTCCTATGGTCTGTATCTGGTGACATCGGTATCGGGAGAAAATATGAACGGACAGATCGCCAATTCGATTATTCAAGCCAGCGCAGAAAAACCGAAGATTGCGGCAAGCATCAACAAGAACAATCTCACCCATGAATATATCAAGAAAAGCGGTATCCTGGCTGTCACCATCCTTGAAGAGGAGACGCCGATGAGCTTCATCGGTCGGTTCGGTTTCAGGACCGGTAGAGACATGGACAAGTTTTCACAGATTGCGTACGAAAAGGGGCTGACGGGATGCCCCATCGTCACCGACAATGCCCTCTCCTATTTCGAGGGAACAGTAGTCGGGAGTACGGATGCCGGAACGCACACAGTCTTTATCGTAGAGATCACGGGAGCGAAAATTCTCAAGGAGGGGACACCCCTAACCTATATGTATTACCAGAAAGTCAAGAAAGGAAAGGTACCAAAGAATGCACCCACCTACGAGGAAGTTCCGGTTAAGGCTGACACTATGAAGGAAAAACGAAAGGAGAGAAATATGCAGAAATATGTATGCAGCGTCTGTGGTTATGTATACGACCCCGAAGAAGGAGATCCCGATGGTGGGATACCTGCAGGCACCGCTTTTGAGGACCTGCCCGATGACTGGACCTGCCCGGTGTGCGGTGCTGCGAAGGATGAGTTTGAACCGGAATGATTGAGGAGTCTTATTTGCATCATAAAGTACGAGAAGCTATTCATCATGCGTATGCTTGGGAAGTCAAAGCTGCATTGCGGTTGAAGACTTTCTAAAAAAAGCAGACGGGGAGGTATATCCTCCCCTGGCCATGTTGTTCGGGAATGTAAGGAAGGAGGAGTCAAGCATGCAAGCACGCGGACCACTTATGATAGAGCATCGCCTAATTGAAAGGATGCTGTCGGTCATCAAAGATGTACTGGAAGGAATCAAATCAAAAAATAAGGTAGATCCTGTATTCGTGGATATGATGGTTGATTTCATACAGGTGTATGCCGATCGGACGCATCATGGGAAAGAAGAAAACATTCTTTTTCGAGAACTGAATAGTAAACCATTGTCCGCCGAGGATCGGAGAATCATGAATGAACTGATTGAGGAACACATTTTTGGGCGCCAGACAACCAAAGCTCTTATTGAGGCTAACAATCGCTATCGGAATGGTGATGAGACTGCCTTGGCCGATATTTCTCTCAAACTTAGAACCCTTATCGAGTTCTACCCCAAACATATCGAGAAAGAAGACAAAGTGTTTTTTCCTTCATCCAGATCTTACTTCACTGAGGAGGCGGATCAGGCAATGTTAGCAGAGTTCTGGGAGTTTGATCGGAAGATGATTCACGAGAAATACAAATCATTGGTTGAAGGATTTAAAAGACGATAAAAAATCAAGAACAAGCTCTTTCAGAGGATCGCAAAAAACCTCGCTCACTGAAGAGCGGCATTATATATAATTACAAGTATATACTGTTAATATTTTAAATGTAGGAATTGAATATCGCAACTTCATCACGACCTTTCAAAGTGTCGTTATCTGCTATTGCCATTCAATTTGTGTCAATTGATGACAGTATGATATTATCGTTAGGATATTCGATTTACATGTAATAAATGCATAGGGAAGAACTGCAATACTTATTGAATGAACCATCTGAAAGAGAAGAATAAAGGCAGAATCAGTTTTTGACCCTGCCTTTATTTTTTATGATTCAATACAGTCTAATGTATGTACTATTTACTAAGATTTCTTATTACTTGCATTTGCTGTTCGTGACTCTTCTGCAGAATATCAGAGGTGGAGACTGATATACAGGTCATCTTTTGTAATATTGACACGAGGGCATCGTGACGTGGCTTTAATACTGAGTTCTTTTGCACCATTTGGTTGCTCTCGGACATGATCTGCATACGGATTTGTTGAAGCTCCGTGTTCATTACTCCAAGAGGACTCAGCGTAACAGTCGACGTCTTTCCCATAAACGTTCTTGTATATGTTTGCGCGATTGGTGGCTGCTTTTCCCATTTGTCTGCCAGTGCATTCAGTTGGCTACTTTTTGTCTTCAACCACGTATTGTAATTAACAAAAGCGTTTTTCTGGGTCGCAGTCAGGCCCGAGGGTATCGGCACGTCTACAAGTTTATACAGTGCCGCGCCGGTATTCCTGACAATAATTATGCAATTTTGAATAGCCTGTGCCTCGGAAGTACTTGACGTCGTTGTTGTCTGGGCCAGCCATATTATCGTATTCTCTGATTGCATTCCCTCTCCCGCAATGGCGAAGCCGCTCATTGCCATGAACACCATGCATATTACACTCAATACTAAAACTCTGCGAATCATAATACACCTCCCTTTTTCTTAAAACATGTCTGTGGGATATAAACAGGAACAGTACCCTCTCTTTCAAAAACCATTTTAACGATAAAATATTTTTTCCGTAAGTTCCCTGATTTGTCCAATGTAAGATGTTAATACCGGTATTGCAGCTGTCACAATGGCCATTTCGCCTGCAATGGGTTTTGGTGGGACCACATATTTTCGGACTCTATTTTCCCTGTGTGGCCATACCCGCCCAGCATTGCCACAATTCCCGCTGATGTGAGCTTTCTCCTGCGGTATATGGTTTCCTCCAGCACTGCATACAATTGCGAACAACTGGTTCGGTATCAGGAATTGTATGCCAACCACACAAATACAACGTCGAGAGTCGCTTCTAATCCTTTTCAGTATCGCTTTCCGGGGAGTTCCGAGATCAATCAGGCATATTCAGATCCAGAGATGCACTAGCAATTGATAAGTGGTTCATTTTTCGTGGAGATAATATAGAAATATAAGAAAAATGGCCTTGTGTGTCAATCAAATACTAGGAAGAAGTGTGGAGGAAAAGATTGATAACGATTTTTGATCAAACAACAGATCTCAATATATTTAACATCAATTCAATGCGATAACCTTCAAGGTATGATAATAGCGTTCAATAGCTTCAGCGGAACCATAGAAATACAGATTGCCTAAAGCTTCCCAAGATTTTCACATGCACTCTGTCTTTTTTCATCCGGAGACACTCTTTATATCACAGGTTTCGCCTTTCTTGTGATAGTATTCTCCGACATGCAATTTTTTGACTTTGAAAGATAGTTGCCTTTGGTAACAACTGTCAACACCCTGCCTTCTTTTAAAGGTATCAATACTATGGACAGCCTATCTTCAAAATCTATCTTCAAAATCATTGATAAATTTGTAAAAATGATTTATTATTAATGCGTTTCGTGGGGGAAATTTCCAGTTCAACATAAAACTATTCAAACTGCTCGTAGCAACATCACATTGGTAGGCTTCGATGAGGCACGTGATCGAGTGTCATCAGCTTCCAGATAAGCTCCGTGCTCAATGCTTTCTCAAGTGAATCATGTTTTTTTATCAGTAGAAACACCACACCACGGAATATCCAAGCACCATACAAGTTAATATAAGATCCTGAATACAAGG
>JAFGQS010000034.1 GCA_016935565.1 Deltaproteobacteria bacterium | reverse complement strand
TTATTAATCCTGAATATTTTCTTTTCATAGAATCTTTTTTCGGAGTTTCATAAAGAACACAGACGAACTGATCTCCGTACTGAATTTACTTTCCTCAACGATATACCCTTTATCTCGTAAGTAGCTTCCGAAGGTTTGATATCCCACATAGGCTTTTTTGAAGGACGTATCGGCCCTTCCTAAAATCTCCAATGTGACAATTTTTTTTGTGTACTCTACCTTGAGATTTTCAATCTTCATGCTTTCTGAAAGCGCAGCCGAAAGATCGTTAATTGCTTCTTTATATGATGGTACTTTTTGACTGTATGTCAGATCCCTTACGAGCGATAACGAATCTTCGTATGATATTTCAGGCATTTTTTCCGAAAGAGACAGTAATACAGTGGATCTGGTTTTTTCCATTGTTGCAATCTCTTTCCGTATTACCGAATCTCTGTAAAAACACCAGACAGAGCCTACGAGAACAAAGAGTATTGATAACAACAGGAAAGCATTGCAATACGGGGCATATCTGTTGGTATAATATAATGCCTTTTCACGGGGTGGGGAAACGCCATCAAGTCCGGACAATGCATTTATTGCTGCGATGAAGGGAAGATAGCAGTGTTCACCATTTGGAGATGTGAAATCAGCCTCAGGAAACGGATGAGAAGCACCCTTTATATCCTCGGGCCATGCGGGAGGTTCTTTGCTGCCGATCCACAGCAGTTTAAGAATTTTATTTATTTCAATTCCATACTCTGCCTTTGCCGTTTCTATATCTGTTCTTGCCGTATTCCAGAGAACTTCGATCTGCTCGTCAGTATCATCGAAAGCGACACATCGATTAGCATAATAAACTCTCTTATGAGTGCCGATGATCACGTCGGCAAACCGATTATGCTGAAAGACGATGGCCACAGGTTCTTTGGGCTCCATCTTTTTCAGTATTGAAAAAAGGACAGAGTAAAGTGGAAAAAGGATAACCGAATCCTGATATGCCTTAATACGCTCAAGGTACTGATAAAGGATCCGTGTCGGAAGCGCCGTAAATAAGATGTCGGTTACGTTACGGCCTTTCTTCTTTTTCCAGTGTGTAATAACGGAAAGTGGTTCATCGAATTCACCCGATTCCTGCAGGTTTTTTCGAACCATTACGTCAATGTATTTAACCGGTGACTCGATAGTCGTTGTTCGTGAAATAGCCGTTCCCTGCATGTCGGAAACAAAGTAGGTGTCATGACTGGTATTGTCAAACGTCACAATCGGTTCGATCCTTTCATCAGAAAGACTGAACATTTCTCCGTCAATTTCAATGACACACTGTTTCGATCTTTGCAATATCATCAATGTTGTACCAGAAAAGCCCCTTTTAGTTTTACGACCACATCCTGTCCGTCAATTGATTTTGAATCGGCCGATCGTCCTGAAGGCTGATTCTGTTCCGGTTTTTTGTAAGTTGTTATGTCAGTATTCATATGGAGTACCATCGGCTTATAAAAATAGGAGGAAGTGCTCAAGGTTTGACTGAGTATCTGTTCGGCTTTATGAAAGGTCATAGGCTCTTCGATCTCTACATCATAGTATGTCCATCGATCCTTTTCCAGTCCGTACGATGTAGCCCGTTTAACGAAATTGGCGACGCGGGTTACTATACGTTTTTTACGTTTCAATTCCTTTTGCTGGATCATGATGACACGGAGTTCACCTTTCAATGCCTGCAGCTTTTTATGGTCCGAAGAATAGTTATTGAATACCGTAAAGAAAACGCAGGCACTCAAAAGAAAAAAGACCGCGAGGATTCCCGTTACGATATACGATCTGAAAATAGTGATATCAGCCATCCTTGTCATTAAAACCGCATCTTCCAGCGTGCTGTTGTGGTTGTTGTTGGCGTCATTCCCCAATCGCTGGTACCGGTAGCGTTCAAAAAGTCGCCGGCTGTCCCATCCGCCTCGCCGTCTATTATGCGGTCGATGGCGATTGCCAGTTCATTGGGTATGGTCAGGATTTGCATGTAATTATAGGTTCCCGCAGTACCTTCATAGAGAAATGTTACGATAAGATTCCTGATATTGCCGCCACTGTCTGTGTAATTATACGTACAGGCGTTCGTTCCATTTGTCGTGGGAGGTTCAAGACCAACCGGTACAATACCGTAATATGAGGGAGGGCCAGCTCCGCCGCTGAGAAGCAGCGCACATGCGATACCATCTGCCTGACCGTCATTGTTCGTGTCTCCGAGTATCTTTCCCGTCCGGTCATAGAAATTGAGATAGGCAATCCGCCATTCGCTGAAAAATTTCGTATAGATCTTTTTCTGTTCAGCACCACGAATAATATCCTTTCCCTTGACAACGGCACCGATGATAATACCGATTATGATCAGCACAATGGCCATTTCAATCAAGGTAAAACCCTTATTGCCCCGTGAAACACCTGAGCACCGTGTCCGTATGTTCGTCACCATATATTCCTCCCTTTTTCGATAAGTTACCGCTATGCAGAACCTTCTTTTACCGACTTTTGCGCCTGGTAGCATTACCTGTCACGGCTTACCCCTGATTCTTCCGATATTTTAACAGTCATGACAAAATATGGTCAGAAGATCAGTACGAAATTCATGATACAACTAAAAATCAAACATGACGCTTCCGTTTCCGTTGCAGCCCGAGGCAATTACGTTCTTATATAAAATCAAACTATGTGGAATCACTTCATTTTTGTGAATGAGTTCGGGCATGTTGACTACTGAAAATCAGCATTTGATATGCTGCAGATTTAAAAGAGCATATTTCTGCACGTGCACGCAACCATCTCTCAATGTAATCGTATCGTATCTTATAAGATGGATTTTTGTATGTCAAGTAAATACCACAATATATTGTGTGTTTATTTCTGTTTAATACTACATTTAGTCATTTCTTTCCACAACGATCCGATGAAACAAATTACGTTTCACAATAATAACTTTTGGATGATGAGATAGTACTTATTGATGGATCAGGGGAAGATTTCCTATGATATGGTAATCTCTGTGGAAGCTTATGAAGTGCATATTTAATTATAGAGGTGATATTAATCGGTTATCGTTTGTAACCATGTTTCCAGATCTCGCAATGAACGTTCGGCATAATACGTGCCCCTGTGTTTCTTCGGTAATTTTTTTGTGAGAGGCGGGAATAAGCCGAAATTAATATTCATCGGTTGGAATGTTTTGTAGTCCGTATTCGTAATGTGACGGAGAAGGGCACCGAGTGCCGTTGTTTCCGGTGGGGGGAGTATCTCTTTGCCTGAAAGATGACGATTAACCTGTATGCCTGCGAGTAATCCCATGGCCGCAGATTCCACATACCCTTCAACACCGGCAATCTGTCCGGCAAAGAAGATATGATTGTGAGAACGAAGTTGAAGCGATTGTGTGAGCAGGGCGGGGGAGTTGATGAACGTATTTCTATGGAGGCTCCCATATCTGGCAAACTCTGCCTTTTCCAGTCCCGGTATGAGCCTGAAGATACGTCGCTGTTCAGGCCATGTCAATTTTGTCTGAAAGCCAACCATATTAAAAAGTGTGGAATGCATGTTTTCCTGACGAAGCTGTACAACCGCATGTGGTTGCTTTCCTGTTACGGGGTCGATTAACCCAACCGGTTTCATCGGTCCGAAGAGCAATGTTTTCATTCCCCTTCGACCAAGCACCTCAATAGGCAGGCATCCTTCAAAACATTTTTTATCCTCGAAGTTTTTCACGTGGACTTCTGTGCCCCCCATCAATTCCGTCCAGAACTGCTCATATTCTGCCTCTGTCATGGGGCAATTTATATAGTCTCCTTCACCGGGATCATATCGCGATGCTCGAAAGACCCTGGTATAATCGATCGATTCTCCATCGACAATCGGTGAGATAGCATCGTAAAAATAAAGATAATCACTTCCCGTCAGCCGTGATATGCTCTGCACCAGACTGTCGGATGTGAGTGGCCCTGTGGCGATGATAACAATCTCACGCTCCGGAATTTCAGTACGTTCCTTGCGGATGAGTTCTAACCCGGTGCATGAACGCAATGTATTTTCAATGTATCGGGAAAAAAGGTTTCTATCGACTGCGAGGGCTTTTCCCGCAGGTACTGATGTCTCATCAGCCGACCCAATGACGAGAGAATCCAAACGGCGCATTTCTTCCTTAAGAAGTCCCACAGCGCTTTCTGTAGCATTGGAGCGGAAGGAATTGCTGCAGACAAGTTCGGCAAGATGTTCAGACTCATGGGCGGGAGAAAAATTCTCCGGTTTCATTTCATACAGGGAGACGCGCTTTCCCCTTTTCAGGAGCTGCCATGCGGCCTCACAGCCGGCAAGGCCACCACCGATAATAACGACACGTTTCGAGTTTCGAGTTTCAAGTTTCAAGTTTTTATATTTCTGGTCTCAAGATTATCGTTGAGCGAGAAATGTCCGCTTTTTATTCTTTGTACCTGCATTTCTTGTTGGGACATGCCTTCACGGTTCCTTTTCCCCGATAATGTTTTTCAGTCAGAAAAGGATGTCCGCATAGGGGACATTCTTCAGGTATCGGTTTATCCCAGAGGGCGTAGGTGCAGTGAGGATATCTGGAACAGCCGAAAAATATCTTTCCCTTTTTCGTGCGCCGTTCGCAGAGGTATCCTTCGCAACCGTCTTGCGGGCACTGAATCCCGATAGCGAGAGGCTTTGTGTTCTGACATTCGGGGTAGCCGGAGCAGCCGAGAAATCGTCCGAATTTCCCCTGTTTAATGACCATATTTCCGCCACAATCATCGCAGATCGTGTCTGTCACTTCAGCTTCGACCTCACTGATTTCACCGCTTTCATCTTGGACAAAATTTCTGGTATTCTTGCATTCGGGATAATTAGAGCAGGCAATAAATTTTCCGTTTTTCCCCCACTTTATAACCATCGAGCTTCCGCATTTATCACAGATCAGATCGGTGGGAATTTCTTCCCTCTTAACATTTCTCATTTCCTTCTTTGCTTTGTCGAGTTCTCCTTCAAACGGCGTGTAAAACTCTTTCAAGGTATCATATCTGGTGAGCGTTCCCTCTTCTATCAGGTCCAGCTTTTCTTCCATCGATGCGGTAAACTCAACATCAACGATTCTCCCGAAATTATTTACCAGAAGTTCATTGACAAGGCATCCGAGCTCCGTCGGATGAAACCTGCCTTTTTCCAGACGGGCGTACTCCCTGTCCTGAATCGTGCTCAAGATGTTTGCATACGTGCTCGGCCTTCCGATACCATTTTCTTCCAGTTCTCGTACAAGTGTTGCCTCTGAAAATCGCGGTGGCGGTTGCGTGAAATGTTGCTCCGGATCAAGTGAGATGAGTGTGAGTGTTTCACCCCGGGTAACTGCGGGGAGAATCTTGCCGATCTCTGCTTCCGCTTCGCCATTCTCCTTGCTTTCTGTATACACAATGGTAAAGCCGGGAAACTTCATGACCGATCCCTGGGCTCGAAAGAGATACTTCCTCGCCTTGACGGTAATCGTTGTCATGTCGAAGACGGCAGGATTCATCTGGCTGGCAATGAATCGATTCCATATGAGCTGATACAGACGAAACTCTTCGTTGGAGAGATGCTGTTCAATATCCTTCGGCCGGTATGTCATGGATGCCGGTCGAATTGCTTCATGAGCATCCTGGGACGACTTTGATGACTTGAATACCCTGGCTTTGGCCGGCAGTTGTTCTTTTCCGTATACAGTCCGTACAAATCTTCTCGCCTCATCGAGAGCCTCGGCAGCGATCCTTACCGAATCGGTTCGCATGTAGGTGATAAGACCCACCGGTCCCTCACGCCCCAGTTCGATTCCTTCATAGAGCCGCTGGGCAATGCTCATCGTCTTTTTTGCTGAAAAATGAAGCCATCGCGATGCTTCCTGCTGGAGCTTGCTCGTGGTGAATGGAGGCGGGGGAGTTCGTTTTGTCTCCTTTCTCTCAACGCTATCAACTACAAAAGAAGCGCCTTCAAGATTTTTAAGAATGTCGTTGACCTGCTCCTGATTGTGTATTTTTGCTTTTTTCCCGTCAATCTTGACGATTCGTGCCTGAAACTGTGGCGGACTCGCACCCTCGAGAAGGGCGAATATATTCCAGTACTCTTCGGCTACAAATTTTGAAATTTCCTCTTCTCTATCGCAGATAATCCTAACGGCGACCGATTGAACACGACCGGCACTCAACCCCCGTTTTACCTTATCCCACAGGATAGGACTGATCTGATATCCAACAAGTCTGTCCAGAATCCTTCGTGCCTGTTGAGCTTCATACTTGTTGCTTTCCAGGCTCTGCGGATTTTTAAGAGCGTTCAGTATTGTATTTTTTGTCAGATCGTTAAAAAGAACACGGTACACATTTTTCCCGGCCGTACCGATCTCTTCAGCGATATGCCATGCAATTGCCTCACCTTCCCGGTCGGGGTCCGGTGCAAGATATATATTCTTAACCTTTCTTGCCGATTTCTTCAGTTCTGATATGACTTTCTTCTTTTCGCTAATGACCTGATAAGATGGCCGGAATTCATTTTCAATATCAATGCCTATCTTGTTTTTCGGTAGATCCTTCACGTGTCCCACAGATGCCTTTACATCGAAATCGGGACCGACGTATTTCTTTATGGTTTTCACTTTTGTCGGAGACTCGACAATGATGAGAGAATCAGGCATACCTACTCCTTGATTTTAAATCGTTTGCCCGGCAGCTGTTCAATATACCCCTCGAGTTCGAGAGACAGGAGAATGCGCAACACGCCCGATGGCGGAAAAGAACTCATAGCAATGATATTATCAGCATAGATCGGTTCTTTTCCGATTATCTTGAGAATCGTCTTTTCTTCCTCGCGCAATCGATCGACATCACCATGGTGTGACATACGGGTGCTGACACCGGACTGTTTTCCGGATGCGTCTTTTTTTTCTGATGTTCTTACCTGCAGATTTACCGGAACCTGTGGTATGATTTCTTCTAAAATATCATAGACACTTTCCACAAGTTTTGCTCCTTCTTTCAAAAGCTTATGGGTTCCTTTCGATCCTGGTGAATCAATGCTCCCCGGTACGGCAAACACTTCCTTGCCCTGTTCCAGGCCAAGCCGCGCCGTTATCAGGGAGCCGCTCCGTTCAGTTGCTTCCACAACGACAACCCCGAGAGAAAGACCGCTGATAATTCTGTTCCGTGCCGGAAAGTGGGATCCTTTCGGCTGGGTACGAAAAGGGAATTCGCTTATAACGGCACCGTTCTTCCATATTTTCTCGTAAAGCTTTTTGTTTTCAGGCGGATAAATAACATCGACTCCGGAGCCCAGCACTGCAATCGTTCGGCCTTTCCCGGTCAGTGAGCCTCTGTGTGCCGCTGAATCTATCCCCCGGGCCATTCCGCTTACAACGGTGATTCCGCTGAGTGCGAGCTCGCGACACAGCCGTTCCGTCATGAATTTTCCATACGTACTTGCCATCCGTGAACCGATAACGGCGACGTTTATATCTTCTCCAGAAAGGGCCCCTTTTACATAAAGAACAGGAGGAAAATCATATATATTCAACAATGCCTGCGGATATGATGGGTCTTGTACCGATATGACGGAAACATCAGCTGCCGCTGCCAGTTCAAGTTCTCTTTCAACCTTCTCCCAGTTATCAAATTCTGTGATTCGACGGGCCAGTTTTTTCGAAATGCGCTGCACGGTTACAAGGTCGTTTTCCGGCGCCGTAAAGACAGCTTTCGGTGAACCGTAAACATCGATTAGATTTTTAATGCCAACCGAGCCCAGTTCATCGATGAATTTTAAAGCAAGCCAGTATTGTATATCTTCCTTACTCATATCGTTTGTCCGTGCGTCTGATTAATGATTTTTTCATTTACCGGTCGTAACAGGGAGGTCGGAGAAACTGTAGCGCAAAATATATCGGTTGATTAATCCGTGTCAAGTTTTTTCATAGACGGTAGCTCTCTTTCTCGGGGATTGTTCTTTTTCCCATATATGATTGATCAGTTTTGCGAATGAAACAATATAACAAATCTTGACATTGACATCATTGTTGGCTACTTGTACTATCTGTTATGCTGTCTCATTATATATGGTATTTCATTATTTCTTTGTTTCGCAAAAGGTTATTATTAATGAAAAAGGCTGTTTCGGGAATTTTCATAGTCATGGTCCTTTGGACCATATTTATATTCTACTCGTTTCCCGTTGCTGCTCAAAATGTTGCAGCTCCGGCGAAACCTGTTCTTCGTCTCGATCCCGGTATCATTGATTTTGGTATTCTTAAAAGTAAAGAGACAAAAAGCAAGATATTTATCATTCGAAATACCGGTGCGGGACGACTGGAATGGGTGGTTAACAACGTTGATAACTGGCTGAAACTTGACCGGAATTCCGGGAGTGTCGGGAATAATCCAGAGATTGTTCAGGTAACGCTAAACCCTATCGGCCTTTTACCCGGCAGGTACAAAACGAAAATAGTGGTTACATCGACGGGCGGCATGGACATTATCACTGTTGCGGCTACCATTCACGAGACGACAGACCGGACATCATCGGCACGGCTGAAAAAGGTTATTGTTCGATCTGATAGATCACGCCTGCATGTGGGCGAAAAGCTATACTTGAAAGCCATAGGAGAATACCCTGATGCTCCGAATGAAGATATAACGAAGGATGTGTCGTGGGTATCCGGAAAGGAAGGGGTAGGGCGCTTTATCGACAAGGGAATCATGGTGGGGGAATCTGTTGGGAGTACGGGTGTTTATGCGAAAACGGATAATATTATAAGTTCGGTGCTGGTGGTTAGTGTCGTACCGTCCGATGGTCCTGTCTTACAGGTAACACCACTGAAAATTGATTTGGGGAATTTGGAGAAAAACACGAGTACCGATTTTTCTCTGTCGATCAAGAACGACGGGAAAAAGGTTATGGATTGGGAGATTGTAACGGATAGAACGTGGCTTGTATCCAAACATGATGTTTCTCTCGAGTCATACAACAAGTGGCTGAAGACAATGGGTCATGAGACGATCTCATCACTTGAATCGGGCCGGCTTGAGCTATCGCCGTCATCGCGTAGTTCATATGAGTCATGGAAAACCGAACGGGACGAAATATCAAGTTCTCTTTCTCCGCGAGCAACTCAAACCATCAACTTTACGGCATATACGGTAGATCTCCTGGAAGGAAACTATGAGGGAACTATTTTTATTAAGTCGAATGGAGGGGAAGAAAGAGTCAGCGTTTCCATGAAGATAGTGTCTCTTTCCTCCATGTCGATCAGTCCGATCGCCATTAAGATACGTGCAGGTCAGAGACGGACATTCAGGGCGATCGGTATCTGGTCCGACGGAAGCAGGACAGATCTATCGGAGCACAGTGATGGTCAATGGATCGTATCCGATCCCTCTATCGGGTCGTTTTTGAACAAGAAAGCGGTCTTTATTGCAAAGAAAACGGGACACGTTGAGATTACAAAGGTCAGGGGTGACATTACGAGCAACACGGCCCTTATTGATGTTGAAGAGTTTATTTCACAACCTGTCTTGTTTGTTTCGCCGAGGGAGATAGATCTCGGTGCTGTCGGTCCCGGTGAAAGGTCTCGCGGTACTTTTTCTTTGAGAAATGTCGGCTCACAAATGCTCGAATGGTCAAGTGAGGGTCTTCCGCGATGGATAACTGCTCGTACGGGAGAACTGTCCGGGATTATGGAAGCATCTCCCCGTTATATTCACATAACCGTTGAGTCATTGAAAAATGATGATAGGAAAACGAACGATCGCGGTATCACTGAAATGTCACAACAGACACATGAAGCTACAGAAGTATATCCCATTGTAATAACAGTAGCGACCATAGGGGATTCTGTAGCTTTCAAAAAGTATTTACAATCTGGAACTTACAGGGAAGTGTTAAAGTTAAACTCAAATGGTGGCGTGAGGCACATATTTTTCAATTTTGAGGTAACCGACGTAGAAGCCAGGCCACGACTCGCCATTGAACCCATGGGAATTGATCTCGGTATCGTTGATACCGGCAAGAAACTGATGAAGAAGATCAAGGTCAGCAATGCAGGAAAAGATGTTCTGAAATGGAAAGCGACTCTTCAGAAAAAAAGAAAGAGATTTTTCGGTATAACCCTCAAGCGAGGGCGATATGTTTCCCTGTTTAATAGACATATCCAAAATAAGGATATTTATGTGTCACCGAAACACCTTAAAGAATCAATTTTCGTTTCAGGACGATGGTCGGAGGATGACGGATATCCATCGAGTATCGGCAACAATAACAATCTGAAAATGACCTTTTTCGGGACGGGAATCGTCGTTTTTGTATTTAAGGATATTGAGGGTGGAGTTATCAAAGCAACAATTGATGATCACTTTGTAGGAACGTTTGTATGCGAAGCTCAAAACAGAGAAAGGGCCGAGTTTGTTGTTGCCGAGGATCTTCGAGAAGGACCTCATATACTGAATCTCGAATGCAGTAAGGGAAATGTGGTTATTGAAGGGATGAGAATTTATGGTGACAATTTGATGGACGGTGAAGAAGGGTGGATACGGATATTCCCCGGTCTCGGTACAACCTCACGAGAAACAGATTATATCAATGTTATCATCAACACGGAAAATATGGAACCGGGGCGCTATAGTGAAAATATTCTTTTTGCGTCAAGTGGTGGGAATGAACATGTTGAAGTATCGCTTGAAGTGTCGGACCGTAACTCAACAAATATTATTGATATATACAGTTATGTGAAAGGTCTTGATCTCTTATTTACGGCACATCCCGAATCGGAGGATTCTTTTCTTTTGAAGGGTTACGAAAATAAAGGAGTCGACTTCAAGCTATTCAGAAAGGATACACATGGAACCACGGAATTCTATCGGTGGTATAATTCTGAAAAGGGAGATCATTTTTACTCATACGACCGGCAGGGAGGTGGCGTTTCGCTTACGGGATATCAATTTGAAGGTTCAATCGCAAACATTGCAACTTCCAGACTCAAAATGACGAAAGAATTATATCGATGGTTTAACCCTGCCACGGGAGCTCACTTCTATTCAACCGATCTGAAGTGGGGGGGAGAGACCAATAACAGGTACAAGTATGACGGAATTGCCGGATATGTCCGGTAAGCGAATAGTGCATGCAACAATGCAGGAATTAAGAAGAAAACCAACGCTCGTTACTATAATGTAACTATAAGATGACATAATGAAAAACAGCCTCGAAGAAGATCATCGACCCTGGGGATATTATCAGGTTCTTGCCGATGAACCTGATCATAAAGTGAAGAGAATCGTAATATATTCCGGCAAGCGTCTCAGCCTTCAGCGGCATCGCCACAGGGCTGAACACTGGCATGTCATCAAAGGCGAAGCCATTGTGACCCGCAACGAAGAGGAGTTACCAATAGGAAGAGGACAGGCTGTCGATATTCCCCGGGGCGCGTTACACCGTATCATGAATCCTGGGACAGAGGACCTGATCTTTATCGAGGTCCAGACCGGTGATTATTTTGGTGAAGATGACATCGAACGAATAGAGGATGATTTCGGACGTGTATAGTATTCAATGATTTTGTCTTGACAAATGCAGACAAAGACGTTAGAAAATCCGATCATTTTCAGACAGAGCAGAGAATGCATCCGCGTGGAAAGGCAGGGTCGTCTTTGATCTTGAGTCGACATCGGAGACAGTTCCGGGATACAGAAGATTCAGGAGCGGGTATATGCGTGTCGATGTGCGCCTGTAGCTCAGCTGGATAGAGCAACGGACTTCTAATCCGTAGGTCCTTGGTTCGAATCCAAGCAGGCGTGCCAGTAATATATACGGGGTTAATCAGAGGTGATTAACCCCGTATTTTTCATTCATTCCTGGCGGTATCGCACCTCAAAGGAACATGGTATGATAGTAATTCTGACAGTACTGACAGGGGGAATCATTCTGGGCTTCCTGATGAGGAACCATGAGATGATGATCCGCATCGCAGATCGTATCATGAGCTGGTCGATTTATCTCCTCTTGTTCCTCCTTGGTATTTCCGTGGGTGTTAATGAGACAATTATCAGGAATATCCATACCATCGGTGTGAGGGCGCTGGTTCTGACCGCCGGTGGGATACTGGGAAGTGTCATTGTATCATATATAGTGAGCCGCTTTTTTTTCAGAGATATGTAACAATGAAAAACAGCCTGATTATCCTTATGTTCTTTGTTGCCGGCATCGTAAGTGGGCTCTTTGCACCCATACCACGGGTTATTCCGGAATCAGGTCTGAGTTTATATGTTCTGTATGTACTGATGTTTCTCGTCGGCGTTACAATCGGCGCTGATACAACTGCCTGGAAAATGATTAAGTCCTTCAGAGGAAAGATCTTCCTCGTTCCCCTTTCCGTCATCATCGGGACGCTTACAGGTGTGGGGCTTGTCTCGATCAGTATTAACAGCTTGTCATTAAAGGAATCGCTGGCTGTTGGCGCCGGCTTCGGCTATTACAGCCTCTCAAGTATTTTGATAACAGAAATCAGCGGAGAGACCCTCGGCATTATTGCATTGCTGTCCAATATCTTTAGAGAGATCATAACCCTTGTCGCATCACCCCTGTTTGCCGCATACTGTCACAAACTGGCACCGATTGCGTCTGGTGGTGCCACATCAATGGATACAACACTGCCTATTATCGTCAAGACAGTGGGGAAAAACTATGCTGTCATATCGATTGTGAGCGGAACTATTTTAACCATCCTGGTACCGTTTATCGTTACATTCATACTGAAGGTATAGTCTTCTTCAGATTCTGAAACTGCGAGACGAGGATGTCGTCGGTAATTTGAAATTACTTCCTCTAACGTATATAAAACAGGAGCAATACCGAGGTGGCAGGATGATGCGAATCGTCAGTATAGATAAAGTTGGAAACACCGTTATTTTCAAAACGACGTGTCCGATCAGACAGGTCTCTTACTGAAAAAATCACATAAAGATTCTTGACTTCATATTATTCATCATATATAAATATTGACACATTCGCATCTTGTAATAATTGCCTGGTCAGCAGGATGCTACAGAAGTTGGGTAAGAACATTTGAAGTGTAGGAAGTGACCACAATGATCTTCGGAGTTGGTGGTTTTTTTCTTTCTGCCGTAATGTCAATCCGACTGGAAAAAAGGGAAAGGAGTATTCATTTAATGGCAGAAGGAACAGTAAAATGGTTCAACGAGCAAAAAGGTTTCGGATTCATCGCACAGGATGAAGGCGGAGATCTCTTCGTACATTACAGCTCCATTCAATCTGAGGGTTTCAAGACATTATTTGAGAATCAACGCGTAAGTTTTGACATAGAGCAGGGTCAAAAGGGCCCGGCCGCTGTGAACGTCAAAGTTCTTTAATTTATTTAATACATATCCGCTTCAGAATCAAAAGGCACTCCAGAACACTTCATTTATTGGAGTGCCTTTTTTTATAACAACCATTATCGGGCAGGTTCTTTAAAGGGAAAATGACCGGGAGTCACATCATGTCACGATTCAGTACCACCCTCCACAAACGTCAGAAAGACAAAGACCGTTTCGAAAAATAAAGAAAGAAGCTCGCAGGTAGAAGCGAAAGATCATAAAGCAAATGCACAGACGAAAATCGCCGGGGAAGATCCCGATATAGCGGGTATTGTTCCCGGTCCGCAACCACCGCCGGACCAGTGGGATTACAATAGTTATAACGTTCAAATCCTGTCCCAAACGTGAAGACAAAAAACATCGTACAAGATGCCGCAACGGCACCTCTTAAAATAAGTCTACACGACGAAAGGATGTTCAGGTATGCAAGGCAGTAAACTTTATGTCGGAAATCTCAACTATACCATTACCGCAGAGGAGTTGGTGACATTGTTTTCCGAACATGGCACGGTGATCAACGCGAATATCATTGAGGGCAAAGGGTTCGGATTTGTTGAGATGTCGAACCAGTCCGAAGCTGAAGAAGCCAAAAAGAAGTTAGACGGATCTTTCTTAAAGGGTCGTGCCATGCGAGTAAACGAAGCCCGATCACGGAAAAATCGATATGGACATGGCAGACGAGCTGCTCGAAGATAGCGTACGGCGGTCGCACTGTTTATGAACATTCACAATACGTATCGGATTAGATGAACTTTTCCCTGGACAGAAAACCGATAATCGTTTTCAATGATGTTCCCGGGCCGAACACCTCGGCAATTCCTATTTCTTTCAGTTTCGGTATGTCATGAGGCGGGACGGTACCGCCAAAAATGACCATGACATTGTCAAGTTTTTCTTCTCGAAGAAGCCGCATGACCTCCGGTACCAGAGCCATGTGATTTCCCGAGAGAGAACTTAAACCGATTATATCGACGTTTTCCTGTATGGCCGTATTGACGATCCTCTCCGGCATCTGATTGCCAACGTAAATCACTTCCATGCCCGCATTGCGAAGAGCTCTGGCAACGACGATACTGCCTCTCCAGTGAGCATCCATGCCAAGTCGTGCTATGAGAATTCTTTTTCTTTCCTTCATGATCTTTTCCCCCTTGATCGGTCACAGTTAAAACAACGGAGGATCCCACACACTGTAAAATCGCTTCAACACCTTTGATATTTCTCCCTCAGTTATGGGAACGTTAACAGCGTCCACGAGAATTTCCATCAGGTTCCCATCTTTCTCGCAACAGCGGTAAACTGCATCAAGTGCCTTCTGCGCTTCTCTGTCACTTCTGTCTTTCTTTATTCTTTTGAGCTTTTCAGTCTGAATTTGAACCGTCTCAGGTGATTCAAAAAGCTCAACGGGAAGGTCCTCGTCTTCGATTACACAGCAATTTACACCGACGACGGGCAGTTCTCCCGTTTCCATTCTGGCCTGGTAATCGGAAGCGGCTTCTGAAATCTCCTGATGAACCCAGCCCTTTTCAACGGCTTTTACGATTCCGCCCATGCTGTCTATCTGTTCGAGGAGGTCATTAACCTTTTCCTCCATCTGATTTGTCAGAGATTCCACGAAGTACGATCCTCCCAGTGGGTCCACGGTATTGGTGACCCCGGTTTCCTTTTGAATGATCTGTTGTGTTCTCAGGGCCGTCAGGGATGAGAGCTCCGTTGGTGTACAGAGAGCCTCGTCATAAGCGTCAACATGAACGGATTGGGCACCTCCCAGGACGGCAGCGAGGGCATGGTATGCGGCACGTGCTACATTATTCAAGGGTTGCTGGGCTGTCAGGGCCACGCCTGCCGTCTGCACGTGGAAACGATACATGAGGGAACGTGGATTTTTTGCACCGAATCGTTCTTTCATGATAGCACAATAGATCCGCCGGGCCGCGCGATACTTGGCGATTTCTTCAAAGAAATCGTTGTGAGCGGAGTGGAAAAAGCTCAGCCGTGGTGCAAAGGTATCGATATCATACCCTCTCTTTATAAGATCCTCGGAACAGGCAATGGCATTGGCGATGCAGAAGGCTATTTCTTGAGGTGCCGTGCAGCCGGCCTCGCGGTAGTTGTATCCGGCAAAGCTGATAGGGTTCCACCGGGGTATGTATTTAGTACAGTACTCAATGGCATCACAACTGAGTTTTATCGAAGCCTGCGGCGGCAATACTCCGGGAGCAATGGTGATTGCCGTTTCCATCAGGAAATCATTCTGGCTTGTTCCGGTGAGTTTTTCAAAAGGAATGCCTCTGTTTTTGGCATTGGCGAAATACATGGATTGAAGAGATATGTTGCCGATAGGTTGACAGCTGACGAGAGAGACACTGACCGCATCGATAGGTATGCCATCGAATAATATTCCCATATCTTCGACGGTGTCAATGGCAACACCCCCGCGACCCACATCGGCCCAGACTTCGGGGTCATCACTGTCATATCCTCGCAGGGACGGGTAATCATAGGTGCCGTTTATCCCCGTTGCTCCCTGTTCAAGGAGAAACTTATACCGTTTGTTTGTTTCCTCGGGGGGGCCGAAACCGGCCAGCTGGCGGTGCGTCCATGTCCTGCCACGATACATGGTGGGGTGGACACCTCGTATATACGGATACTCTCCGGGAAACCCCAGATCCTTGAAATAATCGGAGTCGGCCAGATGTTCGGGTGTATAAAGCGGCTCAACAGGAAAACCTGAAAGGGTTCTGAAACTTTCTTTAAACTCTCGTTGTTTGGAGTGGCACTCATTGTGCCATCGTTCTCTCTCTTCTTTCAATCGATCAATGGTACCACGATCAAATACATTGCCTTTCATGAAAGCATCCCTCCTTTTCGGTTCTGCAAAGAACACTAAAAAAATCCTGAGCCTTTTAAAGAACAACATTTTATAAATAATATTACTATACATCTTTCAGTTAAATTCTCAAACAAGTAAAAAAAATTAATTCGACACACCATGATATTGTTCCCGTATCATACAACCCAGGTCTGAGGTCTCGCCGCTATTGATTCCTGTGCCTCTGTATCCTCTTACAGGTAACGTATAGACCTTGCATTTTCCGATTCTCACGTATATATGATATCGAATAAAAAACGTGGGTGATGATTTTCCAGCAAGGCTAGAACAGACAAGCTTCGATTCACTTTATTCATACACAACAATATAAGATGATTTCATGGGGGGACGCTTAATATCGGAAAGCGAGAAAGGAGATCGTATGAACCCGAAAGAGATGCAGGAAAAAGCAGAACAGATGTTCATGAGGCGTTTTCACTGAAGTCAGGCCGTTCTTGCGGTCGGGCAGGAAAAACTGGCTAAGCCTGATGGAAACCTTATCAGGGCCATGGGATCCTTCGGCGGTGGTCTGGGAGCCAATGGAGAGGTATGCGGTGCCGTGATTGGAGGCCTTGCTGTTCTCGGCCTGAAATTCAGCCGGTCAGAAGATGACGAAAATGAAGATCTCAGAATGTGGTCCTTTGCCCGGGAATTATTATGGCGATTCGCGAATGAGATTACAAAGGGAAGTATTTATTGTCGTGACATCGCGAAGGTGGACTGGACAAACATGGAACGGATCAAAAGATTTTACAAAAGTGATGCCCTGATTGAATGTAAGCGTATTACCGGGGAAACAGCCAGGCTTGTGGGCGAACTTCTGGATCGGGCGGAGGAAGTAAAACCGTTAGTTTTTACCAAAAATACATGATTGAGAGGATCATAGTATATATGTGGGGGAGATGAATGACTATCGAAAGCGTGAAAGCATTCTTTGAAGAAAACGGCCTTACATACGAAATCAGGGAATTTGATATGTCTACGGAAAATGTGGAACGTGCAGCGCAGGCACTGGGCGTGGAGCCTGCGCTCATTGCAAAAACACTGGTCTTTAAGATGAAAGACGCGGGTATTCTCATCGTTATGAAAGGCGACGCCAGGATTGATAATCGAAAATTCAAAGAACGGTTTCAAGTGAAGGCGAAGATGATGCCTGCTGAAGAGGTTCTGGAAACAACCGGACATCCCGTGGGCGGTGTCTGTCCCTTCGGTCTCAAGCAGGAATTGGACGTCTTTCTCGATGAAAGCATCAGGCAGTTTGAAAAGATATACCCGGCGGCCGGATCACGCAATTCATGTATCGAAATCGCTCCCGATGAACTTTCAGAGATCACCGGTGCCCGATGGGTGGACGTCTGCAAATAAATAAAGAAAAATCGACATTCAGCCTTCAGCTATCAGCAAGGCTAACCCGCTAGTGCGGGTTCAACGAGGACAATTCATAACTGAACATTCTTATTAGCAATCTTCATTCTCCTGACTCCTGACTTCTGATTCCTGTTTCCTGCCTTCTTCTTGCAATCGCTGAAAACTGAATGCTAAAATTACGGAAAATGATTGCCGTTCTCTAAAAAATAGCATAGATATGTATGTTAGGATCAAAAGCCATGTATGAATTCACAGGATGTCCTGAATGAACAGAAAAACCATTATCACCGCCATACTCATCGGTATCGCCGTCATTGGCTGGCTGATGTATACCAAAATGACTCTCTCGACGAAACAAATGGCCCGGGAGCGCGGCATGTCCGTTGCGGTGGAACTAACCCCGATCAGAAAAACCCTCATCCGGGAGGTCGGTGTTTTTACAGGGACACTGCTTCCCGAATCTCAATTTATTGTCGCTCCAAAGATCGCGGGACGGTTGAATAAGATTTTTATCGACATCGGCGACCACGTCAACCAGGGACAACTCATCGCAATTCTTGAAGACGAGGAATACGTGCAGCAGGTTGATCAGGCCAGGGCGGAACTTGATGTCGCCCGGGCAAACATAGAGGAAAACCACAGTGCTCTGAACCTGGCACAACGGGAATTCGAGCGTGCCAGGGCCCTGCGGGAAAAGAAAATCGTATCCGAATCGGAACTGGATGCGGCGGAAGCACAGTACAAGGCAAGCCTGGCCAAGCAAAAGGTGGCTGTGGCCCAGGTAGCGCAGAAAGAAGCCGAACTGAAAACCGCCCAGGTCCGGCTGGATTACACCCGTATCAAAGCCTCATGGGAGAACGGCAGAGAATCCAGGCTCGTGGGTGAGCGTTTCGTCGATGAGGGAACCATGCTGACGGCAAATGCACCCATTGCTTCGATTATCGACATCAGGAATCTCAAGGCGGTAATCCACGTTATCGAACGGGATTATCCCCGAGTCGCCACAGGCCGGCAGGCAGTCGTTTCAACAGATGCCTATCATAACCGGACTTTCAGCGGAACCATTGCCCGTATTGCGCCCCTACTGAAGGAAGCGGCACGCCAGGCCAGGGTAGAGGTTGATATACCCAATCCTGAAAATCTTCTCAAACCGGGCATGTTTGTCCGGGTTGAAATCGAATTCGCCCGGCATGCCGATGCAACGGTCGTCCCTCTCAATGCCCTGACGAAGCAGAACGGACAGCAGGGTATCTTTCTGGCGGACACGAAGGCCATGAGAGCGAAACTCATCCCGGTGAAAGTTGGAATCATCAACGGCGATATGGCCGAGATACTTGAACCGGCTGTTTCCGGTATGGTCGTCACCGTGGGGCAACACCTTCTTGAAGACGGTGCTGCTATCACAGTACCGGAGGAAAGAAGAGAAGACACTCCGGACCGGAAAAACAACTCTCAACAGGGGTAAGGTGCAATGAATATCTCCCGGATCGCCGTTCATCGTCCCATTTTCACCATCATGACGATGCTTATCGTGATCATTCTCGGAGGCATATCCCTGATCCGCCTTCCCATCGATCTCATGCCTGATATTACCTATCCGACTCTGACCGTTCAAACGATCTATGAAAATGCAAGTCCTGAAGAAATCGAAGAACTGGTAACACGCCCTATCGAAGAAGCAATGAGCGCCGTTCCAGGTGTAGAATCCGTTTATTCCACCTCTTCGGAAGGTGCAAGCAATGTCCGGGTAACGTTTTCATGGGGAACGGATCTCGATACGGCATCAAACGACATCCGGGATCGATTGGATCGCGTTATCCCCCGTCTTCCCGACGATGCGGAGCGACCGACGCTGCGCAAATTCGATATTGCAAATTTTCCCATCCTCATTTTCGGTGCCTCAAGCAGTATGAATCCGATCCAGCTACGGAAACTTATTGACGATCAGGTAAAATATCGCATTGAACGGGTTCCCGGTGTTGCCTCTCTCGATGTATGGGGCGGCTACGAGCGGGAGATACAGGTAAACATCGACGCCGGGAAGGTCAAGGCGATGGATATACCCCTTGATGAGATTATGAGCCGGATACGGGAAGGAAACATCACGTTACCGGCGGGAATGATCGATCGTGGTAATTTCGAAGTGACGATGCGCACCAAGGGAGAATACACCAGCCTCGATCAACTTGCAAACAACGTCGTGGCAATTCGTGCGAATGCTCCGATCAAACTCCGTGACATTGCTGATGTAGATGATACATGGAAAAAAATTACCCGTATCATTACGGTGAACGGAAAGCCAGGTGTTCGCCTGGGCGTGCGAAAACAGTCAGGCAAGAATACCGTTGATGTTGCCGCCAGCGTTCTGAAAGAAGTGGAAAACATCTCCCGGGATATTCCGCAGATCACCATTACACCTATCATTGATACGTCCGATTATATCCGCAACTCGATCACGAATGTGGGGTCGATGGCGCTTTACGGAGGCATCCTGGCGATTCTGGTACTTCTGTTTTTCCTTCGCAACTTCATGAGTACCTTGATTATCGCCACGGCCATACCCATTTCCATTATTGCAACCTTTGCCCTCATGTATTTCGGGGGTCTCACCTTGAATCTCATGACCCTGGGAGGACTGGCTCTCGGTATCGGAATGCTCGTGGATAACGCCATCGTCGTTCTTGAAAATATCTACCGGCACCGTGAATCGGGAGAAAACGCCGAAGGGGCAACGATACAGGGAGCGGGTGAGGTAACCGCCGCTATCGTTGCCAGCACCCTCACGACCCTTGCTGTTTTTCTACCCCTGGTCTTCGTCCGCGGTATGTCGGGAGTCATGTTCAAACAGCTCGCCTCCGTGGTGAGCTTTGCCCTTTTGTGCGCCCTGGTGGTTGCCCTGACTTTCGTTCCCGTCATGTCGGCCCATCTCCTTCATCCGGACACCACTCGTCGCAGAAATACATGGATGGAGAGACTCTATCAACTCAGCGTACGATTTTTCTCACGCATGGAAGACGAGTATAAACGTCTGCTTCACATTGCTCTCGATCATATCGCCGTGGTTGTTATCGGTACTGTTCTCCTTCTGGCAGGAAGCCTTCTTCTGATCCCCGTCGTGGGTGTCGAATTCATGCCGACAACCGATGAAGGTGAAGTCCGCATAAACGCAGAAATGGAGGTAGGCACGCGACTCGACATTCTCGGTGAAAAATTCAAGCTGATCGATGAGATCGTCCGGCAGAATGTTCCCGAGGTAAAAAATACGGTAACCTCCATCGGAGGATCGAGCTGGCGCTCCCAGGGGTCGCATACAGGTGAAATGCGTATTGCCCTGAAGCCCAAATCCGAACGATCCCGCTCAAGTGAGGAGATCGCTGCCGACCTCCGTCGGAAACTCGGCAATATTCCGGGAGTGACCATTCGAACCCGCGTCGGTCAGGGACTGTTTATCCTGCGAATGTTCGCGGGAGGAACGGAAAAGGTTCAGATTGAAGTACGGGGGCATGCCCTGGAAACAGCAGATGTCCTCGCAGAGCGGGTCAAAAAGGTCGTTGAAGAGGTGGGCGGCGTCACCGATGCCCAGGTGAGCAGAGAATCGGGAAGCCCCGAGGAAATCGTCTTTGTCGACCGGCAGAAGTCCGCCGATATGAAACTGACGGTATCACAGGTTGCCAACATGCTCCAGACGGTCGTGTCGGGAACCACGGCGGGCAGTTACCGGGAGGGCGGTGATGAGTATGACATCAGGGTCAAAATCAGAGATGCCGAAAAGATGGACATCAGGGAAATTCTTGATATGACTCTTGCCAGCACCGGCGGTGAACCGGTTGTTCTCAGGAATATCGTCAGGATTCAGCCAAAAACCGGACCGGTCCGCATTGAGCGAAAGGATCAGGAACGTGTCGTGACGATATCCGCCAATATCAGCGGTCGCGACATGGGAAGCATTCTGGACGATATTCATGACCGTCTCCGGTCAATTGCAGTTCCCCGCAATTTCAGCATCGTCTTCACCGGCGATTACGAAGAACAGCAGAAGGCCTTCCATGAACTCCTGCTGAGTCTGATTCTGGCACTGGTGCTGGTCTACATGGTCATGGCGTCCCTTTACGAGTCAATCCGCTATCCCGTCGTGGTCATGTTCTCAGTTCCTTGTGCCGCCATAGGGGTGATTCTCATGCTGTTCATGACCAATACCACCTTTAACGTCCAGTCTTTCATCGGCTGTATCATGCTGGGGGGAATCGTGGTGAATAATGCCATTCTTCTGGTGGATCATATCAACCTGCTGCGTCGCCGAGATGAATTGCCTCTCAGAGAAGCCATCGAAGAGGCAGGACGGAGACGTCTGCGCCCCATACTGATGACGGCCATGACAACAATTCTGGCCATGGTACCCCTGGCAATCGGCCTGGGAGAAGGTGGAGAGGTACAGGCTCCCCTGGCACGGGCTGTTATCGGAGGACTTATCAGTTCGACCCTGATCACCCTGCTCATCGTTCCAACGGTCTACCTGTTTTTCGATACGAAGTTGATCCGCAAGAAACACCGGAAAAGCGTCCTGACGGGAGAGAAAGAGTAAACCATGACAGTGAAACACCGATTACAGGAGAACAGACAACTTTTCATCACTGCTGTTCTTTGTCTCATCCTTGTATCATGCGTCTCTCTGGAGAGAAGCATAGAGGAAGATTACATCGGTCCACGGCCCCTGACGTCTGTGCCGACGCAACCGGAAGAAGCGATAACGGCACCGGAGACTCCGGGGGAGGTACCGACAATAAAGCCCGAAGGTCCAATCACGGTGACGGTACAGAACGCCATTCTAATAGCCCTGGAACATAACCGTGCCCTGAAGGTGGAAAAAATGAATCCTGCCATCCGGCGAACAGGGGAGGACGAGGAACGAGCCGCTTTTGATCCGATCCTCACGGGTGGATATTCGAGAGACAGAGAAAAAAGCGAGATACCATCACGGCCGAACCGTGAAGGTCTGACAAACGAAAACGATGCCATCCTTGCTGTATCCGAATACCTTCCCACGGGCACTGATGTGAGCGTCGAACTATCGACGGAACAGTCATGGTCAAACCTTTACACTGACGACCTGCATGCATCTAGGGTTGGCCTCAGCATAACTCAGGCGCTCCTCAGGGGGGCAGGTGTAAATTATAATCTCGCCAGCCTCCGCCAGGCACGAATGGACACCCGGTCGTCGCAGTTCGAATTGCGAGGATTCGCCGAAACGCTCGTTGCCCGGGTGGAAGAAACGTACTGGGACTATGCCCTTACACAACGACAAATTCAAATCTTCCTTGAATCACTCAAACTGGCGGAACAACAAAAAAGTGAAACAGAGGAAATGATCAAGATCGGCGCTCTGGCGGAATCGGAACTCACCGCTGCCGAGGCGGAAATAGCCCTGCGACGCGAAGGATTGATCAATGCACGGAGCACCCTTGAAAAGACGCGTCTCCAGATTCTGAGACTGCTCAATCCTCCCGATACGAATCTCTGGCAGCGTGACATCGTCCTGTTACATGAACCCAGAATACCGGAAGTGGCGTTGGACGATGTTGAATCTCACGTGGGTGTTGCCCTTCGTATGCGATCGGATCTCAACCAGGCCCGCTTGCAGGTCCATCGGGGTGATCTGGAAATTGTAAAGACGAAAAACGGACTACTTCCCAAAATGGATTTTTTCATCAACCTCGGGAAAACGGGTTATGCCGACTCGTTTAACAATTCAGTCAGTGACATCGACGGCGACTCCTATGACACACTGGTTGGTGTATCCCTTGAGTTTCCCCTTGTCAACCGGGAGGCTCGTGCCAAATACCGGAAATCACTACTCAGTCGTGACCAGGCAGAAGAAGCTGTGAAAAACCTTGTCCAGCTTGTTCAGGTAGATGTTCGTTCCGCCTATATTGAGGTGACCCGGGCAAAGGAGCAGATTTCCGCCACCGCGGCAACCCGTGCGCTCCAGGAAGAAAAGGCGCGTATCGAGGCGGAAAAGTTCCGCGTGGGAAAATCGACCACACTCCTCGTGGCACAGGCACAGCGTGACCTGCTCTCCAGCAGGATTACCGAGATAGAGACAATTATCAATTACCTCAAGGCCCTCATCGAACTCTACCGTCTGGAAGGATCCTTGCTCGAACGCCGCGGTATCATGGCCCCCGGCCGCGAACCGGTCCGACAGCTGAAAGATGAACACTGAAAGCTATAAATTCTGACTCCTAGCTCCTGTCTTCTGACTTCTGTTTTCCGACTCCAATCAACGATAACATATTGCTTTTTCTCGTGCTGTCGATTATAAATAAGTCTAACAAGCAAGATGGGCTCTTTTAAATGTTCATCCATCCCGAAATTTCATTTCATAAGTGATTCTTTCTTATACCCTATAAGACCACGTTCTCCGCAAAATATGGCTCCCGGACCGTTATAATCGTATCGTACTTTAAAAGAGAATTATCATACGGTTACAACTCATGTCTTGGACCACTGTGTCAGGCTGCTAAGTGAAACATCCGCCATATCGGTAATTCAAGCCGGATGGAAAAAATAAACGAAACGACAAATATGAATGGAAAGGAGCGGAATCATGGATATGTCAAATATCATCACAAAACTTCAGGAATGGGGGACTTTTTACGGATTAAAGATTGTCGCGGCAGTTGTTATTTTTATCGTGGGGCGCTGGCTTGCGAAAGTACTCAGGAATCTCGTTGAGAGAATGATGACGAAAGCAAAAGTTGATGAAACGCTTGTCAAATTTGTCGGCAATTTAACGTATGTTGCGCTGATCGCCATCGTCATCATAGCGGCCCTCAATCAGCTCGGCATCCAGACCACGTCGTTCATTGCGATCATCGGTGCCGCCGGTCTC
>JAFGQS010000185.1 GCA_016935565.1 Deltaproteobacteria bacterium | reverse complement strand
GTTTGACTGCAATTCCCAGTCCTTCCATAGAATAAGGTTTTTTCACGTATGCGCCCGCACCCAGTCTTTGAGCATCTGTCACCTTGTCTGTTTCAGAGAATCCGCTTGCTATAATCGCTTTCTGACGGGGATGCATCTCCAGGATTCTTTTGTATGTTTCAAGACCATCCATTTTTGGGTCCATGATCATATCCAGGACCAGGAGATCGGCGGAATATCTCCTCATGTATTCCACTGCTTCCTCTCCGCTGGAAACAGCAGTGACAATATATCCCAGCCTGGCCAGTATTGCTGAGGCAAGTTCACGCTGTTCCAGTACGTCATCGATAATCAGTATGGTTTCTCCTTTCCCCTTCAGTTTCTCAAGGGGTATGTAATCGCCGCCACAAACCTGTTTCTCACTTACCGCCGTCGCAGGAAAATATAAGGTAAAGGTCGTACCGTTACCTTTCCTGCTATCGATATCAATGTATCCACAATGATCTTTGACAGTTCCCCATACAACCGCCATGCCCAACCCGGTACCGCTTCTTCCCATTATCTTCTTTGTATAAAACGGCTCGAAAATTCTTTCTTTATCCTCCGTCGACATGCCGACACCGGTATCAGACAAAGAAAGGACAGCATAATCACCTTCCGTGATATCATCATATCCTCTGATGGGCCTTTCGATATATTTGTTTCCGGTTGTTATTGTTACCGTGCCGCCAGAGGGCATCGCCTCTGCTGCATTAGAGAGCAGGTTCATCAGTGTTTTTGAGAGATGCATCGGTGACCCCGAAATATTCATAAGATTATCATCAAGACAGGTCTCGAATCGCACATCGGGATGATAATGACAGAGAAGCACATGTTCGGGCGCTTTCATCTGCTCCCGTATAATTTCGTTCAAGTTAACAATCTCATTTATCGCAACCCCTCTCCGTGCCAACGTGAGCAGATCCTGAACAATCGCCGCTGACTTTTCTCCAGACTTCTCGATAATCCGGAGTGGCTTTCGTAATGGGCTATTGTCAGGGAGATCACTGAGAAGAAGTCCTGGGTAGCCGACAATGCCGCCCAAGACATTATTCAAATCATGCGCAACTCCTCCGGCAAGATTACCGAGGGCTTCCATCTTTCGTGCGTTCTGAAGCGTGGCTTCGAGTTTCTTTTTCTCTTCCTCTGCCTTCTTGGTTTCCGTCAGATCAACCAGTATGCCACGCAGTCCGACAACTCGACCGTTTTTGAAAATTGGTCGGGCGGCAGTTCTCACCCAGCGGATATCGCCTGATTTGGTGGTCATGCGATACTCGCTTGCAGTGCTGTTGCCGGATAAAACTTTTTTGAACTGCGGTATCCGGTCAGCCAAATCCTCAGGGTAAACAAATGCCGTAAAACTTTTGCCGACGACGTCCGATTGTTTGTACCCGCCCAGTGACTCAATATTGGGACTGATATAGGTGACGACCGCCTGTTCATCGAGTGCATAAACGACTTCGTTTATGTCTTCGACGAGACCACGATATTTTTCCTCACTCTCCCGCAGGGCTTCCTCTGTTTTTTTCTGTTCCGTAATGTCTATATTTACCCCGAGGATACCGGTAATCCTGCCATTGCTCCTGATTGGAGCAATGATATTATGATAATACGATTTCTTATCGCCTGCCGTATGTTCTATGTCTCCCCTGACAGTTTCTCCGGAGAAGGCACGGCGATTATTATCCATCCAGAGGTCCAGGATCTCTTCATTGGACGCTACGTCTTCAGGCCGTTGTCCGACGACGGACCCCCAGCGTTTCTTGCAGACCGAGTTTTGCACAATGTAGTGTCCTGTTTCATCAATGGCAAAAAAGTCAAACGGCAGGCTTTCTATAACAGAGATGAACAGGGCTTGATTTTTTTTCAGACATTCTTCGGTTTGCTTATGCTCTGTTATGTCATAACCAATTGATTGGTACTCAGTCAGTGTACCGTGATCGTTGAAAAGGGCCCGGTCAGTCCACCGCATCCACCGGATCTCTCCACTTGGCGGTATGACCTTATGTTCGTACGTAATCGTACTCTTTGCCGGAGTAAGAGATATGTAATGATTTTTGACGTTCTCCCGATCTTCCTCCGGAATGAACTGAAAGAAATTATTCCCGACTAATTCTTCGTGGTCTTTGTTGAAGTACTTGCAGTATGTATCGTTAACGAAGGTCAAAGTCCCGTCCTGCTTGAAACAGCAAATTAAAGCAGGCATTTCGTTAACCAGCGAATGAAGATCCGGGGCTTCATCAGTATTCGTGGATTGCAGCATATAATCCGACCTGCGTAAAAATGTAATTAAACGAATAGCATAGAGTTATAAATCGAACATATTAAATTATCGTCACTTTTTGTTATTACTTAAACCTTTTCTGGTCCGAACAGAAAGGTACGGTCCGGTATATTTCTATAGCGGTATCAACTAAAGAGGTTCAGATATGCATTCTTGGTTTAAAAAGGGAAGAGGGGTTAGATACTGGGAGTAACGGGGTCTGGCGTTGACCATTTGAAGGCTGGAAGACACAATGACTGCTTCAAATTAAGCAGTACGGTCATTCATCCAAAACAGGTTCCCTCAAAGAAAGAAAGGAGGGCTTAACTGTCAAGGGAACCGGTCTGGATGCGTAAACCCGAGGCTTATAGACAAACCTGAATCATATGTCAAGTAAAGACTTTCCCGTTCAGCAATTGAAAGGATCAGATACATCGGTTTGTAAAAAAATAGCTTGACTTTTATGTTTATTAGAAATAAATCCGGTTCCTTAGTATTCTTTTCATGGGACACAGATAAAGCATTGACAAACCCATGATACTAAAGGTGTAATAGAGATATTTAATTTTTTAAAAGGAGGAACAATGAATAAGGCAGAACTTATTGAGAAAGTAGCAGAGATAACAAAGGGAACCAAGGCGGATGCCGGCAGAGCGATTGACGCAGTTTTTGATACCGTCACCGACGCCCTAAAGAACAATGAAAAGGTCGCTATTGCTGGATTTGGAACCTTTTCCGTGTCCGCAAGAAGCGCGAGAAAGGGCAGGAATCCCCAAACAGGTGAGGAGATCGAGATAAAGGCGGCGAATGTTCCAAAATTCTCGGCAGCAAAAAAACTAAAAGAAGAATTAAATTAATGCGATTTTTGATCTGAATTAAAAAGGCATCCCATTCATTGGAAAGGATGCCTTTTTAATTTTGTGTGAAGATTGGGAGACATGTGTCGAGCATGACAATCTGCTCCGGGCTACCTATTGCCGGTTGGAAACCACCAACTCATTGCGTGTCCGACGTGCCGGCAGATGTTTAAAGGATTTTCGGAACAGTCCACGGGCGCCATTAACGTCTTTTGTTTTATTATAGTATCCCTTTCTCCCGTTTGAAGTGCTTCCGCCGACAATGTCCACCAAATCTCCTACAACATTTTTCATATGCTCGGCCTGTGCTTTCATTTCTTCAGAGGCACTGGCTGATTCTTCGGCACTGGCAGCCGTTTGCTGTGTTACCTTTTCCATCTCTTGGACACCGATATTTACTTGCTCGATACCACCGGATTGCTCGTTGCTTGCGGCTTTAATTTCATTCAGGAAGTTCATGGTCTTTCCGCCTTCCTCGCCCATCTTATAAAATTCATCCAATGTTTCTTTCAGTGTGTCAGAACCTTCCCGAATGTGTGTCAGTGTGGTTCCGATCAGATCGGACGTATCTTTTGCCGCTTCAGCGGATCGTATGGCAAGTGTTCTGACTTCCTCGGCAACGACGGCAAATCCGGCACCAGCCTCACCGGCCCGGGCGGCTTCGACTGCGGCATTGAGGGCAAGCAGATTAATCTGAAAAGCGATTTCATCAATGGTCTTAACAATTTTCGCCGTGTCTTCTCCGCACGAAGAAATCTCCTTCATGGATCGATCTGCATTCCTGAGTGATTTGTGGCTCCGTGACATACAGTCTGCTGTAATTTTTCCAACTCTGGCAGCCTCGGTCGCGTGTTCGGCATTCTGTTTTGCCATTGATGCAATTTCTTCCATTGAAGCTGCCATTTCCTCCAGGGAAGATGCCTGTTCGCTGGCGCCCTCGGCAAGGTGTTCGGATGCGGATGAGACCTGGTCTGAAGCCGATGCTATTTGCGCAAATGATTCCGTTAGACCGGCAACGGTCCTGGCGATCGGTATTGAAATGCTTCTGGCAAAAAAGAAGAAAAAGACGGCAGCACCGATAAGAAAAAAGAGGCCAATAGCGACAATCAGATTTCGTGTATGGTACGCGGAATTATACAGTTCTGACCGCGGTATTGATGCAAGTACAGACCAGCCGGTAAGCTTGACTGGTGCATATGCCGAGCTTTTTTCCACTCCTTCAAATTTGTAATCATTGACCCCGGTTTCCCCCCGGAGTGCTCTTTCCATAACGGTTTCCATGCCCTTGATTTGAGAAAGATTCAATTCAAGAATGTTATCTTTATTGGGATGGGCAACAAGAAGCCCTTCCTTATCGACCATAAATGCATAGCCGGTCAGTCCTATTTTGACTGCGTTAATTTTTTTCACCAGGAAATCCAGGCCTATTGCGAGCGCCGCTACACCAATAACTTTGCCCGCGGCTGAGCGTATGGGGGCTGCCGCCATTGTAAGAGGGTTCCCCGTTTTCTTTGATTTCAATAAGATGCCAACCGTAGGTATCCCCTGAAGGGCTTTCTTGACATATATCCTGTCTGAAACATTGATGCTGTGATAGGTTCCTCCGTTACCGTCAGCAAAGATTATCCCATCCTTGTCGGCGAGAAACACCGTTTCATATTTATTGCCTGCTGCAGCTTTGATGTTCTTCAGTTCATCCTCAGCGACAGAAATTTCCATCAAGCTGCCGTTTGCGCCATCTGCTGCCACTTTTTCAGTAGCGCTGACTAAGGAATGTGAAAATGATATATTCTTGACGATACGAAATTCGTCCCGGAGGCCGAGTTCGACTACCTCGGCGAGACTCGTTGCTGTGTTTATGAGACCGGTTCTTGACAATTCCGTTATGCTGTTTGATGATTCATAAATTGAAACAAGGCCAATGATTATCATGGGAATGGCGACCATCATAAGCCCGCCTGCCAGGAGCTTGGTGCTCAACTTTATTTTCTTCACAACT
>JAFGQS010000033.1 GCA_016935565.1 Deltaproteobacteria bacterium | reverse complement strand
CCTCTTTTCTTGGCATGCTCATTTCTTCGGAAATAATGTTGACGATGTCTCGTGTTGAGAGATTCGGATCGGTATGCAATTTATTGAATCTGGTTATCAGTTTTTCATGCGAGTATGGCTCGGGGTGTTTTTCCGTTCCCGAGATGAGAAGAGTGATTTCGCCCTTTACATCCCGTCGCTGCAAGGCGTTGATAAGTTCTCGAAGATTTCCCCGCAGTATTTCCTCATAGACCTTGGTCAATTCTCTTACGATCACCGCATTCCTGTTTCCCAGGATTTTTTCTGTTTCTCTTAACGTTTGCAGAATCCGCCTGGGGGATTCGTAAAAGACCATCGTTTTTTTCTCATCTCTGAGGGATTCAAGCTGCTGTTTCCGTTTTCCCGCTCGTGACGGAAGGAAGCCCAGAAATACAAAACTATCCATGGGGAGGCCTGAGGCACTGAGGGCTGCAATGACAGCCGATGGACCGGGAATGGGGACAACGTTGATTGTATGGTCGATTGCCTGGTTGATCAGGATGTATCCGGGGTCCGATATGCCGGGGGTCCCCGCATCTGATACATATGCCACGTCCATGCCTTCGTTGAGTCGGGAAATGATGGAGGTGCTCTTTTTCAATTCATTCTGATCGTGGAGGCTGGTCAGGGGACAATTGATGTCATAGACATTAAGAAGTTTTCTTGTTCTTCGTGTGTCTTCAGCTGCGATGAGCTGGACCTCCTTCAGAACTCTCAATGCGCGGAGGGTTATGTCTTCCATGTTTCCAATGGGAGTTGAAACTACGTAGAGCGTCCCCTTTTTTTTCATAATAAAATCCTGAAAGACAAAACTTGTAAAAGTTGGTACTCGTTATTGTTAACGTAATACTTTGTTATCCAAACCTATTTTAAAGGGAGGCAAGTGGCTGAATTTCTCAAAAGTTTAAAAATCCCCTGTCTTGCATTTCGAAAAGAAGAATATAATCCCCCCCCTTTATAAAGGGGGATTAAAATGAATGCTGCTCACCTTAGCCCCCTGTATCCCCCTTTACAAAAGGGGGAATAAAAGAAATACCGTTAAGCGTGGCCCTTCATGTTCTTTTGTAAATGAGGACTTTCCTTTACATTTGTTGACATTAACGATATTGGATCGGAATTGATAAGTTATCGAGTTCATAACCTCAGTAGGCGAGCTCAAAGGCATTGGTAAACAGTTTAACTTTATTGCCGTCCGGCAATAATTTAACTGCCACAACGTCGAATCGGGCACCATGATCGTCAAGACGTTTTTCGTTCAGATAATTCAGGGCAATTTGAGACATCTTCCTCTGTTTATTGAAGCCGACCGCTTCTTCGGGATTGCCGAAATTTTCTGATTTCCTGCTCTTGACCTCTATGAAGACTATATCACCTCTGTGTCGGGCAACAATATCGATTTCTCCAAAGACGCAACGATAATTTTGTTCGACTATTGTGTACCCTTTCTTTTTCAGGAAGGAAACAGCAATTTCTTCTCCTCTTTTACCTGTCTTTTTGTTGATATTAGAAGAGGTCATCCGTTTTAAACTTGAAAGATTTTCTGTGAATTTCGCAGTGTCCGTGTTTTTGTATGGCCAGGCGATGTTCCCTCGTGCCGTAACCCTTGTTCTTCAGAAAATTGTATTCACGAAACTGATGGTGATACTCATCCATGATGCGGTCTCTCGATACCTTGGCGATAATGGAAGCAGCTGCCACCGATATGCTGCGGTTATCCCCTTTTATAATTGCCTTTTGTTGTATGGAAAGGTTGACAGTGTTTCTGCCGTCGATCAGAAGGTAATCCGCGGGAACAGACAGGTCCAGAACCGCCTTTTCCATGGCAAGCAATGTGGCTCTGAGAATATTGATGTCGTCAATTGCAGAAGGTTCAACAAGGCCGAGGCCGACAGCGACTGCATCATTATGTATGGTTTCGTATAGCTGCTCTCTCTTTGCGGGGGTCAGCTTTTTTGAGTCACGAATATCCCCATTGCTATAACCATGAGGAAGGATGACAGCTGCAGCTAATACGGGTCCGGCAAGAGGTCCCCGTCCGGCTTCGTCAATGCCGGCAATCGAAGTGAAGCCGAGCTGTCGTGCTTCAGATTCGAAGCTATCCATATTATCTTCTGCCCAGTTCTTTTATCCTGGCTTTCTTGCCCTTGAGTCCCCTCAGATAGTATAATCGAGAGCGCCGTACCTTACCCTTGGTGACGATATCTATTTTGTCGATGACGGGTGAATGGAGCGGGAACGTTCTTTCAACACCAACACCGCGGGAAATCTTTCGTACGGTAAAACTGGCACGGTTGTTTCCACCTCGTTTGCGTATGACAACGCCTTCAAATACCTGAATTCTTTCCTTCTGGCCTTCTATGATTCTGACATGTACCTTGACGGTGTCGCCAGGCTTAAAGGCGGGAATGTCTGCCCGCATTTGTTCTTTTTCGATTAACTCAAGCAAATTCATAGGTTAAGTCCTCCCAAAGCTGATATATACCATACAATTGTAATGTCATGTAAAAACACACTGCGAAAAAAGATTGCAATGCTACCTTATTCCAAGCAATCTGTCCAGTACAATCGACACGGCAGATCTGACGGACAGGTGGTTATAAGAAGACGGTCCTCGTATCGGTTCAATGCAGATGTCTGCTTGATCGACAATCTCATCCGCAATTCCCCATCCCGTTCCAAAGATCAATAGATAGGCGTCGGTGTTTTCGGTTATTTTTCTTCTGAAATCTTCGAATCGTAAAAACCGATCCCGAGAGGATGCCCCCGTCGCAACAAGAATAACTCTCGATGCTGATTCTTCTTCGATATCCCGAACAGCATCGTCAAGCGTATTTTTCAATGCGGTGATGTCGAGGGCTTCTTTTCTCCAGGGATTATAGGAAACGCCATGACCCTCTTGCCAGTGGTAAAGTATTCGCCTGACAAATTCTTGTTGTTGTTCGAGCGGAGTAATAATGTAGAACCGTTTGACACCATAGGTTCTGGCAACCCGTGATATGTCATGTATATCCATATTGGTTACTGCCGTCGTTACGATGTCACCTTTTTTATTATAAACAGGATAATGTAAAAGAGCGATATAGATATTACTTGTTGCCATTGAAACGAAAGTCCTGTCTGGAAGATGCATAAATAAAAGCAGGTGTAAAAACAATGTCAAATGTTAAAGCTCAAATGTCAAATCAAATCCCAAAGTCGAACATCTTACAGGTTAATTTTTTTAATGCATTTGACATTCATGTATAGACATTGCCTGATAACAAGTCCTTGCAATAATGCAAAAAAATCCCATCATAAATTTTCAGCCTTTATCTCTTCCAGTATCTTTATATCCTCCTCTGACAGGTCCGCCTTTTCTAAAAGATCGGGTCTTCGTTCCAGTGTCCGTTCAAGAGATTTTCTTCGTCTCCATTCGTCAATCTTTTTATGATCTCCCGAGAGGATCACATCGGGAACCTTCCAGTTACGATACTCTTGAGGTCGCGTGTAATGGGGACCTTCCAGAATGCCTGTTGAATGAGAATCGAAGAGTGCCGAGTCTCGATTTCCCAGGACGTCGGGAACGAGTCGCGAAACAGCGTCAACAATAATCATTGCCGGTAACTCTCCACCTGTCAAGACATAGTCACCGATGGAGATTTCTCTATCGACTAAATGTTCTCGTATCCGTTCATCAACCCCTTCATAATGGCCGCAGATGAGAACTATCTGATCGTAAAAAGAGAGTTCTTCCGCAATTGTTTGTTTGAAGGTTTCACCTTGCGGGGTCAGAAGTATAACATGAGCCTTATCCCGTTTGGGAACGACAGCATCGAGTGCCCGTGCTATCGGGTCTACCTTCATTACCATTCCGCCGCCACCACCGAAGGGATAATCATCTGTCATTCGGTGCTTGTCCGTAGCAAAAGTGCGGATATCATGTATGTTGACTGCTATTAACTGCTTGTCAAGAGCTTTTTTAATAAGACTGCAACCAAAAGGGGTTTGAAACATTTCAGGGAAGATAGACAGTATATCAAACCTGATCATTATACGTTAAAGTCCTTCAAGTAATTCGACAATCATAATACCTTTTGAGAGATCGATTTCCTTTATGACATCTTCAATCGCCGGAAGTAAAATCTCTCGTTCACCGCCCGTACAGACGTACACGTCGTTGCTTCCCGTTGCGATGATTTGCTCGATTTTGCCGAGCATTTTCCCATCTTCAGTAAGAACTTCGAGTCCAATAATGTCACGCCAGTAATATTCACCCTCGGGCAGGGTTTCAAGTTTGTCAGAAGAGATTAACACATGACATCCGACAAGCGACTCAGCCGTATCGCTGTTTTCGATACCGTCAAGCTCAAGGAAAAAGGATTTTTTTGCGACTTTGATATCTTTAATCTGATAAAAGTCCGGACCTTGATCTCTACGTTGTATAAATACATCTTGCAAGGATTCCAGGACATGAGGTGATTCAATGTATGAAACAACCTTCATGCGGCCTTTAAACCCGACAGGTTTAACGATCTTACCTATTTCAAGGAGATCCATCGATTATTCAATAATCTCCAGGACGGCCCTCTTGTGTAGCTTTGATGACGCAGCACTCAGAATTGTTCTCATTGCTTTTGCCGTTTTCCCCTGTTTCCCAATAACCTTTCCGAGATCCTCCTTAGCAACTCTCAATTCAATAACAGAAGTCTGTTCACCGATAATTTCAGAAACATCCACATCGTCAGGATTATCAACCAGAGCTTGAGCCATGTACTTAACCAAGTCTTTCATCGTAGCCACCCCCCACTGATTCTTGTGTAAGTTAAATGTTTGATTTCCGTCGATTTGAATATTACAGAACCTGCAGCAATCTTATATGATCAGGCTGCCTCCAGCTTTTTCATTCTTTATATTACGGTGAGGCCTTTCTTTTTCAGCAGATTCGATACTGTTTCCGTTGGTGCGGCCCCTTTTGATAACCAATCTGTAATTCGGTCCCCTTTAATGCTGACCTCCGGTGGATCTTTTTTGGGGTCGTAATCTCCGACAATTTCGATAAATCTCCCATCTCTTGGAGCTCTGCTGTCCGCCACTACAATTCGATAAAACGGTTTCTTTTTCTTTCCCATTCGAGCTAATCTGATTTTAATAGCCATTCCTCCAGGTATCACCTCCCAATTTATTTCTTTAACTTTTTGTATCTAACATATATTTTTTATTATTTAAAGGGGAAATTGCTTCGTTTTAGATATTTGGCACCACCCCTGGTCAATTTTTTCATCATCTTTCTCATTTCAATGTAATTCTTAAGCAGCCTGTTTACATCCTGAACAGTTGTTCCACTTCCTCTGGCAATCCTTTTTCTTCGCTGACCGTTTATAATGCGATAGTTGATCCGTTCCTTTTTGGTCATTGAATCGATGATGGCGATGATTTTCACGAATTCTTTCTCATCGGGAGTCACATTTTTCATTGCTTTTATCTTGCCCATTCCGGGGATCATCCCCATGAGGTCTTCAAGTGAACCCATTTTTCGAATCTGTAGTAACTGGGTTCTAAAATCTTCAAGGGTGAAGGAGTCTTTTCTGATTTTCTTTTCGAGCTCTCGAGCCGCTTTTTCATCAAATGCCATTTGCGCTTTTTCGACAAGTGTCAGAACGTCGCCATGGCCGAGGATCCGTGACGCCATCCGATCCGGGTGGAATATCTCGAAGGCATCAATTTTTTCCCCGATTCCGACAAATTTAATAGGTTTCCCCGTTACCGCCTTGATGGAAAGTGCCGCTCCGCCACGGGCGTCACCGTCCATTTTTGTCAGCATAACACCATCGATATCCAGGAGGTCGTTGAACGTTTCCGCAGTAGAGACGGCGTCCTGCCCCGTCATGGCATCAGCTACAAAGAGAATTTCTGCCGGATTTATTATATCCTTGATCTTTTTCAGCTCGTTCATCAATTCAGTATCAATATGCAGCCTGCCGGCCGTATCAATGATCAATGTGTCATACCCGCGTTCCTTCGCATCGCTCAGGGCATCCACACAAATTCTGACAGGATCGTTAATCATTGTTGAATCAAAAAAACCGGCTCCGATTGTTTCTCCCAGGATTTTTAGTTGCTCAATAGCTGCAGGCCTATACACGTCTGCTGAGACGAGCGATACGCTTCGTTTTTGATTCATAAGGTGGCGGGCAATTTTGACGGCCGACGTGGTCTTCCCGCATCCCTGGAGACCCACCAACATAATGGGAGCAGGAAATCGATTAGCAAGTCGTAAGTGACTGCTGTCCCCGCCCATCAATTCGATAAGTCTGTCATGGACAATTTTAACGACTTGTTGCCCGGGGGTGATGCTCTCTAAAACTTCACGACCAACGGCCCTTTCCCGGACATCTTCGATAAAGCTTTTGGTTATCTTGAAATTCACATCCGCTTCAAGGAGGGCCATTCGTATATCTTTCAGGGCCTCCCTGACGGATTCTTCATCAAGCGTTCCTTTGCCTTTGAGTTTTTTAAAAACGCTGTCTAATTTTTCGGTGAGATTTTCGAACATAATTCGTGACTCGCAATTCGTAATTCGTTTTCCGCTTTTCGCTTTCTGAAATCCGTTATTTTCTGTGATGTATGATCATACAGTTGAGACCACGTATGTTTTTTTCCAATAATATCTTGATCTTGTCGGCTTCATTCGTGTTCGGGTAACCGTCCAGAATGACACGATACCACGTTCCCCTTGATGCCAGATTAATTTCATCGATACGAGGAGTATATCCCATAGCGGAGAGTTTCTTTTGCAGTGCCTCCATTTTTGTTTTGTCTCGAAACGAAGCTAATTGAATCATGTAACAATCCTTTGAGAGCATACGAGTTTCTTTCTTAACTTTTGAAGCTGCTGTTTCTCCCGGCAGATCATGAACTGTTTTTTTATCTTTTTCTGTGAGCTTATCAAAAAAAGTGACTTTAAAATCGTCCTTTTTCTTCTTTTCCTCTGCCTCTCCCGATTCTTTTGTTTCGTTTTCTTTTACCATATTAGAAATTGCCTGGTGCGGTGCGTCCACCATCGTTTCCTTAATTGCCTGTGGAATACCTTTTGCGATCTTTTCAGGGTAACTTTCAATATTTTTCCCCACCATGACACCGAATAAGAAAGAACACAGAAGGAGGAGGGCTATGCCAAAGGTAAACAATACAAGGCCCAGCTTCCCTAATTTAAATTCAAAGTCTCGTGAATTTTGTGATGACATGGAGTAACCTCTAAGAATTCACTCTACTGGTAGAAATTGTGTCCGTTCACCTTTTTTCAGTTCTTATGCTTTTTCGGATTATAAAAATGGATTCCTGAATTTAATTCAAACCCAACCCAGATAAATTCGAAATTCGAAGCACTAAATACCCTGGCCCGGACCGATCACCCTAACAGTAGCCCCAATTCAACATTGCTAAGGTTTTTTCATGTGCCCATTCAGTAACCGTTTCACTCGCACCAGGGCGGGCGAAACAAATCCGAAT
>JAFGQS010000184.1 GCA_016935565.1 Deltaproteobacteria bacterium | reverse complement strand
ATCGCATCTGCAACTATATCGGGATGTCCCACCTTAACTCCTTCCGATGTTATCAACATAGTCCCTCTCCTTAATTTATATATAATATTAATGTCTTTCTGCTAATGCTTCATGCTGAACTGTTTCAATTTGAACACACGTTTAGTTACATCTCCGGCGTTTTTTCCAGGGGTGTCACAATGCCTCCCGACATTATCAGAGTAAACGCCTGTTCCACCGTCATATTGAGATTAATCACATCAGTCTCGGAGATCATAATATAAAAACCCGATGTCGGATTCGGAGTCGTTGGTACAAAGAGATTAATCATTCTATCCGTTGTTTTTGTCTGCACTTCTCCTCTGGCAGCACCGGTCACAAAGGCAATAGAATACAATCCCTTTCGGGGATATTCTATGAGGACAACCCGCCTGAAACTCTGACTTTTATCGGAAAAAATTGTCTCCGCAAGTTTTTTGAGCGCCGTATAAATTCCGCTGACAAAGGGAATTTTCCCGAGGACCCATTCACCCAGGTCAACAGCTTTCTTACCGATGTAACTCTTAACGATGAGCCCTACTACGAATATCAGGATTACGGTAAATATCACACCAAGTCCCGGTATGTGAAAGGGCAGCAATTGATCGGGGTGAAACCGAGGCGGAATAATCTCGAGCAGTTTATCCATTACCCCGATCATTAAATAGATAATATAAATCGTTACTCCCACGGGAATAATTGCAATAATTCCCGTCAGAAATACATTTTTGATGGCTTTTTTCATTTTCGAGCTTTGTGGTTCCGGTTATTCTTCATCAGAGGGTGCGTTAACGTAACAAAAAGGCGATATATTTTCAACATTATTTAAAAAGGGGTGGAAATCATATATCTCCACCCCTTACAAATAATACTGATAGAAATCATTACTTTATTTGATTCTTTTCATCCACAAAGACACATTTTGCCGTCCAGTTTTTCGCCGACTCATTATTCATGGTAACGTAACTCGCGATAATGATTATATCTCCTCTTGATCCCTTCCTCGCTGCGGCCCCGTTGAGACCGATAATTCCGGAATCCTTCTTTCCCCTGATAACATAGGTTGAAAACCTCTCCCCGTTGGATACATTGTATATATCCACCTTCTCATAGGGAAGAAGGTCCGCAGCATTCATCAGATTTTCATCGATGGTTATACTGCCCTCATAATCAAGGTGCGCATCCGTCACGGTCACTCTATGAATTTTTGATTTCAACATGAATCGATGCATAATTTTATTTCCTCACAGCGAAAAGGCACGCTTGTTGATTGTTCTTTTTCCTAACCCCGATAAACGGGATAAGTCCCACTAAAGGGGATAAATGCGTTAACGAAATTATTTTCTGCCGGAAAAGAGCAGAAAATAATTTCTAACTTACTAAATATTAAGCGGTTCGCCGAAGACATAATTATCGATGAGTCTCGGCAGACCGACACGAACAGCCAATGCCACGACAGATTCACGTTCTATCGTTTGAACATCTTTCATTGTGGTCGTATCACAAATTTTAATATAGTCTATATCGGTATGGGGATGTTCCTCAATGAAGGCCGTCATTTTGCTGATTATCTCGGCGGCACTTCGCTCCCCGGCATCGTAGAGTTCCTTCGCAAGCTTGAGTGATCGACTCAGACTCAGGGCCGACTCTCGTTCATCCTCTTTCAGGTACGTATTGCGCGAACTCATCGCCAGGCCATCATGTTCCCTGACCGTTGGCAAACCGACAACTTCAAGATCCATGTTCAGATCGGTTACCATCCTTTTAATCGTCACCAGCTGTTGAAAGTCTTTCTGTCCGAATATGGTGACATTGGGTTTCGTCATATTGAAGAGTTTTGCGCACACCGTGGTCACTCCCCTGAAATGACCGGGCCGCGAGAGACCGCACAAGTTGTCGGTAACCTCTTCCACGTTCACATATGTCTGATAGTGTTCGGGGTACATTTCCTCATTTGACGGATAGAAGATGACGTCGACTCCTACGTTCCGTGCAAGTGCTTCATCCCGTTCGAAATCCCTCGGGTATTTGTCCAAATCTTCGGCAGGACCGAACTGCGTGGGGTTGACATAAATACTGATAATCAGACAGTTTCCCCGCTTCCGCCCTTCTCTCATGAGACTCAAGTGTCCCTCATGGAGATATCCCATGGTGGGAACCAGGGCAATCTTCTTTCCTTCCATCCGCATGGACTCGGAAAACGCCTGCATCTCTCTTACAGTCTCGATTACTTTCATTGAAACCTCACGTAATAAAAAAGCCTCACCGCCTGAGACGGGAGGCTAAATAACACAGAGATTTACCCTTACTTCCTTACGTCCCAGTCCTCTTCAGGCTCCAGGCGATTTGCAACCACGGCTACCAGAAAAATATGTCCTTGTCAAGAATTTTGTACCGTGAAAATTGCATCGCTGAGCCTTACGAATTCTTCAACTGTCAGAGCCTCACCCCTTCGCTGACCATCAATGCCCGCGCTCACGAAAAGATCATGAATATCGCTTCCTGGCAACTGCACAAATTCTGAACTCTTGAAATTGTTGATAAGTGTCTTTCTTCTCTTGGAAAAGGCCGTTTTCACAACTTGAAAGAACAAACTTTCATCTTTTATTTCCCAGAGAGGTTGTTGCCGAACCTTCATTTTTAATACAATTGAATCGACTTTCGGTTTCGGAAAGAAACAGCTGGCCGGTACCGTCATGATCCGTGATGGCATCGTATACAGAAAAGTCAAAACGGAGAGCAAACCGTATTGTTTTGTACCGGGAGATGCCGTAATTCTTTCCGCCACTTCTTTCTGAAACATGAAGGTCATGGACGAAACATGTTTCCTCAAAGCAATCATCTTGAGCAGTATCTGAGATGAAATGTTATACGGTATATTACCGACTACCGTAACCTTTGACCCGGTCCTTTCATGATATCCGTCTTCTTTAAAAGCTGAGGTAAAATCATATTTCAGAACATCTTGTTTCAGTATGTCGACATTATGAAGATGTTTGAGTTCTTCCTGTAAAACAATTATCAGTTTCGGATCTATTTCGAGGGCAATAACCTTTCGCGCTCGATCTGCGATCATAGCAGTCATGACACCCAATCCCGCACCGATCTCTACAACAATATCGTCCCTCGTGATACCTGAGACTGTCACGATCTTATCGGTAATGTTATTGTCGATGAGAAATGATTGACCCAGACCCTTGATGGGATGTATTCCATATTTTTTTAGAATAGCTCGGGGGGAAGTCATTTGTGATGTTTTTCCCTGATCTTCAAAACAGCTTTATGGGTAATAAAATATGCCGGTATGGCAAATACCGGTGCCATCATGAGCCCACCGAGCAACAGAGGATAGGCAACACACCAGCCCATGTGCATGATATGCCATATCGAATAATCATTGAAGATAATCTGCGGATGACTGTTCCCAAGCAAAAATCTGCCTAAATTATATTGAGTCACGTAAAAAAAGGGTATGGTAAGCGGATTCATGATGAGCCAGGAACCGAGATATGCCGTTGTAAAATTCTGCCTGAGGATAAAGGTACATAAAATGATAAGGATCGTATGGAACGGTATCGTCGGTGTCACGCCGATAAATATGCCGATAGCCATCCCGAATGCAATACTCTTCGGATCTCCCTTGAGGCTGATAAAGTGTTCATACAGGTATTTGAGTTTTTTTTTCGGATTCACAGCACTGAAACCATTTCCAGAGGCCATCGTGACACTGCATTCAAATCGAATGAGTCTCTTCTGCCTTTTTGCAACAGGTTTTCGCCAACCACAGCAATCATTGCCGCATTATCCGTACAGAGAACTGCAGGGGGTATGTAGGTATCGATTCCCTTTTCGTGTGACTTTTCATAAAATCTCTCGCGCAATCTCCCGTTCGCCGCAACTCCGCCGGATACCACAACTCTTTTTACTGAACAATCATCAGCAGCCCGTAATGTTTTTTCAAGGAGAACATCGACGATAGCCTCCTGGTAACTGGCGACTATATCGGGAAGTTCATCTTTTTTGATCGGGTGCTCTCTCTTCTTTATATAATTTAACAGGGAGGTTTTCAGCCCGCTGAAGCTGAAGTCCTTACTGTCTCTCATAGAACGGGGAAAATGAATATATGCAGGATCTCCTTTTTTAGCCAGTCCATCTATCACAACTCCACCGGGATACCCGAGATCAAGCATCTTGGCAGCTTTGTCGAATGCCTCACCGGCTGCATCATCCCGGGTCTGTCCGATGATATTGACATTTCCGAAATCCTTAACGAGATACACACTGGTATGCCCCCCGGACACGACAAGCGCAACAAAGGGAAACGCCGGTCTTTGTTCACTCAGAAAAATAGCGGCAATATGACCTTCGAGATGATTAACGCCGACAAATGGTAATCCCTGGGCATATGCTATGGATTTGGCAACGGAAATTCCAACCAGAAGTGATCCGACCAGACCGGGACCTCTGGTAACTGCTATACCGTCGATATCGCGAAGAGATACTCCAGCATCATCAAGCGCCTGCATGATAACCGGAATGATCGCCTCTATATGTTTTCTCGATGCTATTTCAGGAACGACCCCGCCATATTGACTGTGCGCATCAATCTGAGAAGCGATGACATTTGAACGTAACGTTATACCATCCTGAACCACGGCTGCCGCCGTCTCATCACAGGACGATTCAATTCCTAATACGAGCATGTATCAGTTCGACCCTTGGTCAATTTTATTCTCCACAAAGATGGGAAAAAGGTATATAAGAAACATCGTCGTTTGTAAATAAGAAATCAATGATATGGCCCCCGGAGCAAGCTACGGGACATTTCGCCAGTTTCCGATACGCCTCACTATCGGGATTAATTCGACGTACATTTTTTATTGCACTCAAAGCTTATAAAAAAATTGAGTCTCATTAATAAATACGGATAAGCCACGGGAAGAAGGAATATCAATGGAAGTACAGACAGATTTTCTCGTTATCGGAAGTGGTATTGCCGGCCTCTCTTTTGCCATAAAAGCTGCCGAATTAGGTACGGTTGCCATCGTTACCAAGAAGGAAAAAGTGGAATCGAGCACAAATTATGCCCAGGGCGGTATTGCTGCCGTTACGGGTGAAAGGGATAGTTTTGAATCACATATCAACGATACATTAACCACCGGTTCAGGCTTGAGTAAGGAAGATGTGGTCAGATTCGTCGTTACCGAAGGTCCGGAGCGGATACAAGAACTGATAGCATGGGGCGTTGAATTTACGCGGGCCGAAAACAACTATTCATCCACCTATGATCTGGGCAGAGAGGGTGGTCATAGTCACCGAAGAGTCCTCCATGCACAAGATTTCACAGGAAGAGAAATCGAAAGAGCGCTTATCGAAAAAGCAGGCTCCAAACAAGATATCACGATGTATGAAAACTTTTTTACCATAAACCTGATTCTTGAATCGAAAGTAAGGGGCAAAAAGCCGGTTGACGGAAAGAGAGAGAATGACAAATGCCTCGGGGCCTATGTCTTTGATGTCAACAACAATGTCGTGCATACTTTCAGGGCAAAATTTGTTCTTCTTGCTACGGGAGGTGCGGGAAAAGTATATTTAATCACGACAAATCCCGATATCGCAACAGGTGACGGCATAGCAATGGCCTACCGGGCCGGAGCAACGATTTCCAACATGGAATTCATCCAGTTTCATCCCACCTGTCTGTATCACCCTGAGGCAAAATCGTTTCTCATCAGCGAAGCGGTTCGCGGTGAGGGAGGAGAGCTCACGTTAAAAAACGGTGCCACCTTTATGGAAAAATATCATTCCATGAAGAGCCTCGCTCCCAGGGATATTGTGGCTCAGGCGATTGATATGGAGCTGAAAAAATCGGGTGACGACTTTGTCCTTCTTGATATTACGCACAAAAAAAGAGGCTTTCTCATGACGAGATTTCCCACTATCTATGAGCAGTGTCTTGAATTCGGAATAGACATGGCACGGGACCCCATACCCGTCGTTCCCGCCGCTCATTATATTTGCGGTGGCGTCGTCGTAAATTCATATGGAGAAACGAATATTGATCGCCTTTTTGCCTGCGGCGAAGTAGCGTGCACCGGTCTTCACGGCGCGAATCGCCTCGCGAGCAATTCTCTCCTTGAGGCGATCGTCTTCTCTCATCGTGCACTTTTAAAGATATCTGATCTGCTTCCCCACACACAAGATGAAATCATACCCATTCCTCCATGGGATCCTCGAGGAGCAACGGAGAGTGACGAATCGGTTGTCGTTTCACATAATTGGGATGAAGTCAGATCGTCCATGTGGAACTACGTCGGTATCGTGCGATCAGACAAGCGTTTGGAACGGGCCAAAAGGAGGATAGACCTCATCACCCAGGAGATTATTGAATATTACTGGAACTTTACCATCACAAGAGATCTCCTTGAACTCCGGAACATCGCAACAGTGGCAAAGCTCATCATCGAGTGCGCCTTACAGAGGAAAGAAAGTCGTGGACTTCACTATAATCTCGATTACCCCGATAGAAATGATAGTAAGTGGCTTCATGACACGGTGATTTGCAGAGAATCACGATGACGGCCTCTCCTTATTAACGCCGGCCGAATTCCATTCAAGATCGATTCTCCCCAGTACACTGGTGAAGACAAGGTGCAGCCGTTCCGGTCTGGTTGATGCAGGAAACGGAGAAAACTTGAGACTGTAAAACATTCCGTAATGACGTTGTATATAGGGGAACAATTCATAGACAAGGGGTGTAATGTCTTCGATTTTTCTTACTTCGACAGGGTATACCTTACTCCCCGTTTCATCTATAAGAAATATCTTCCATATAGAGTCGGCCTTTGAAAAATCATTTGAATCTTTATCGGGGATATACGCATAAAACAAAAACTCTTCAAAGTCTGATGTAAGTTCGATGTGTACCTTCTGTTTCTTTTCTTTCTCTGAATCCGTCAACTGATATATTCTTGAGTATTCGGCAAGATAGGCTTCGTTAAATTCCCTGTTCTTGTAAGTCGCAACGATGTGAGCCCTGGTTTCGAACTGTGAATAAACCGTTTTATCTCGCGTCCACGTCTCTAAAGCAGTCAGATACTCTTTCGAGATAGTTTCGTCTTTTGCAATGTCGACATATTCTTTGACCTGACTACAACTTAGACAGATTACCGAGAGAATCAATAAAACCACCCACGCATGCTTCCTCATTTTCTCCTCCGAATACCCTGATAAATATATAGTTCACGTGTTTTAAAAAATTTTCCACCTTAAATGTACTTTCTATATCCTCGGGAGTTACGTATGACATAACCTCACTGTCTTCAAGGAGCAATTGCTTGAATTCGATACCCTCCATCCACGATTTCATTGCTTTTCTCTGCACGATAGCATAGGCGTTTTCCCTGGTTATCCCCTTCTCGATCATTTTCAGTAAAACCATCTGAGAAAAGACCAATCCCTTGGTCATGTTGAGATTTGCCATCATTTTCTCGGGATAGACGATAAGATTATCTACCATGCCGGTAAATCTATTCAACATAAAGTCAAGGAGTATTGTGGCGTCGGGAGCAATCACTCTCTCAACGGATGAATGGCTGATATCTCTTTCGTGCCAGAGGGCAACATCCTCGAAAGAAGCCATGGCATATGACCTCATAAGACGGGCGAGTCCTGATAAATTTTCAGATAGAACGGGGTTACGTTTGTGGGGCATAGCTGAAGAACCTTTCTGCCCCGGTGAGAAAAATTCCTCTGCCTCCCGTACTTCAGTTCTCTGGAGATGTCTGATCTCTGTAGCAAATTTATCGATGGACGATGCGATGATTGCCAGTGTCGAAAAGAATTCGGCATGTCTGTCACGCTGAACAATCTGGGTTGAAACGGGGGCAGGTTTCAAACCCAACCTCCCGCAGACGTATTCCTCTACAAGAGGGTCTATAAAGGAAAAGGTGCCCACCGCGCCCGCTATTTTTCCATAACTGATTGTTTCCTGAGCCCTGACCAATCTCTCCCTGTTGCGTTCCATTTCCTGGTACCAGAGCGCCATTTTGAGACCGAAGGTAATGGGCTCGGCATGAATTCCATGAGACCTCCCGATCATCAGGGTATCTTTATACTGGAATGCCTTTTTTTGCAGGACCACCAACAATTTTTCCACATCCTGCATCAGGAGTTCTGAAGCCTCTCGTAAAAGAACAGCAAGGGATGTATCGAGGATATCAGACGATGTCAGACCCATATGGATAAATCTGGCATCTTCTCCTACATGTTCCGATACGGACGTTAGAAAGGCAATAACATCATGTTTAACTGTTTTTTCTATCTCTTCAATCCGTGCGACATCAAACCCTGCTTTTTCCGTAATGGTGTGAAACGATTGTATGGGAATTTTTCCCATATTTGCAAGGGCTTCACACGCAAGCAACTCGACATCAAGCCATTTCTGATATCTATTCTCCGGACCCCATATAGAAGCCATCTGATCTCTCGAATATCGTGGAATCAATCTTATTCTCCTGAAATATTTTTATTTTTTGCTATTATTAGTACGAGTGCACATATGAGTCAAGAAATTTTAGGCTGTTTTACGACGAGATAACAGTCGATACATTGGTTACATGCTCTCAGCGGTTTCGGATTTGTAAAGGCTTGGCAGGCAAAATCCTTTGTAATTCAAATAGGTGTGACTGTTCCATCATTTTATGTCCCACATGCGAAATTTTTCTTGTATTTAAACATATTTTGTGGCTATATGTAGTATCTATAGAACGCATACGCACAATATATTGTGGTATTATCTTTTACTACGGGGGATGCGCGGAGGGTAGTTATGCATAAAAAGATAAGAAAGAGGGATGGCCGGTACGTCAAATTCGACGCCTCTAAGATTACACATGCCATCGCACAGGCTGGAGCGGCAACAGGTGAGTTCAACGGTGATGCCGCCCAGAAATTAACGATACGAGTTCTGACTCTGGCGGAAAAACTCTTCGACAACAGGATTATGACAGTGGAACAAATCCAAGACATTGTAGAAGAGATTCTTTTATCTTCTCCCTACCGGCGGACAGCAAAAGCATATATTATTTATCGAGATCAACACGCCAGGTTGAGAGAAATCACCAATAAAATGGAAGTCGATCTCGTTGAACAGTACTTGAAGAAGAAGGATTGGAAAATTAATGAAAACAGTAATATGGATTATTCCCTCCAAGGACTGAATAATTATATCTCCTCAGAAGTCAGTAAAGTTTACTGGCTTAATGAAATCTATCCCCCTGAAGTCAGGAAGGCCCAGGCGGAAGGTGATTTCCATATTCACGATCTCAGCCTCCTCTCTGTCTATTGTGTGGGATGGGACCTCTATGATCTCCTCATCGAAGGATTCAAGGGGGTATCGGGTAAGGTGGAAAGCAGACCGGCGAAACATCTCCGAAGCGCACTGGGACAGGTTGTGAATTTCTTTTACACACTCCAGGGAGAAGCGGCGGGTGCACAGGCATTTTCAAATTTTGATACCCTCATGTCTCCTTTCATCCGTTACGACAACCTGGACTTTGATGATGTCAAGCAGGCACTGCAGGAGTTTATCTTCAATATCAATGTCCCGACAAGGGTCGGATTCCAGACACCCTTTACAAATGTTACCCTCGACGTAACAGTGCCTCAATACTACACTGACCAGAATGTTATCGTCGGCGGTCAGCTCATGAAAGAAACATACAAAGAGTTTCAGAAAGAAATGGATACATTCAACAAGGCCTTTTTAGCAGTCATGTCTGACGGTGACGCAAAAGGCAGGGTTTTTACCTTCCCCATTCCAACATACAATATTACAAGGGATTTCGACTGGGATAATGCTAACCTGGACTTTTTATGGGAGATGACGTCAAAATACGGCGTACCTTACTTCTCGAACTTTATCAATTCAGATATGAGCCCTGAAGATGCACGGAGCATGTGCTGTAGATTGCGTATCGACAATAGAGAACTGGAGAAGCGGGGCGGAGGGCTCTTCGGTTCCAATCCTCTGACCGGTTCTATCGGCGTTGTCACTCTTAACCTGCCAAGAATAGGTTATCTTTCGGAAACGCGTGATGAATTTATGGATCGATTAGGCAAACTTATGAAAGTGGCGAAAGAAAGCCTTGAGATAAAAAGAAAAGTCCTGGAACGATTTACCGATGGCAATCTCTATCCCTATACGAAATATTACCTCCGTCATGTAAAAAACCGGTTTGGAGAATACTGGAAGAATCATTTCTCCACAATCGGCCTTGTGGGTATGAACGAAGCATGTCTGAATTTAATGGGCAAAACGATTGCCGAACCGGAAGCTCATGAATTCTCGAAAAACGTACTCGACTTCATGCGGGACGAGCTCATCACCTATCAAAAGGAAACCGGTAATAACTACAATCTTGAAGCAACACCTGCTGAAGGAACATCATACAGTCTGGCGCGAAAAGACAGAGGGAAATACGGCGATATCATCTGCGCCAACGTCAACGGCGACGGAAGCGACGGCAAGGAACCGTTTTATACGAACTCCACACAACTTCCCGTTAATTACACCGACGACATCTTTGAAGCACTTGACCTTCAAGAAGAAATTCAAACACGATATACCGGCGGTACGGTATTCCACATTTATGCCGGCGAACGCATTGAAAATCCCTCGGCAGTGAAGGTGCTGATACGAAAGATCTGCGAAGCATACCATCTCCCCTACTTCACCTTCAGTCCCACCTTCAGTGTCTGTCCGAACCATGGATACCTAAAAGGAGAAGTGGTACAATGCCCCGCATGTAACGAACAATGCGAAGTTTATTCCCGGGTTGTTGGGTACTTACGACCGGTAAACCAATGGAATAAGGGAAAACAGGAAGAGTTCAAACTGAGGAGGGATTTTGCTGTATAAGATATGGATATTGGCGGCCTGCAAAAATTTTCCTTAATTGATTATCCTGGCAAAATATGCGCCATCATATTTACCCAGGGATGTAATTTCAAATGTCCTTATTGTCATAATCCCGAACTTTCCAACCCTGACCTCTATGGAACAATCATTCCGGAAGAGGAGATATTCTCCTTTCTTGAGAAACGAAAAGGGAAACTTGACGCAATTACGATCACGGGCGGTGAACCGACATTACAATCCGATCTCATCGACTTCATCAAGCGGATAAAGGAAATGAGTTACCTGGTTAAGCTTGATACGAACGGTTCACATCCCGATGTTCTCGTAGCACTCATCAAAAACAATCTCATCGATTACATCGCCATGGACGTTAAAGCACCATGGAATAAGTATCAAAAAATTACCCGTTCTGCGATAAAACCCGACATCGTCAAAAAAAGTATCGACCTGATATCAAAATCCACTATTCCCTATGAGTTTCGAACAACCGTCGTCAAATCACAATTGAGCATGGATGATCTTGTAACAATCGGCAAGAACTTAAAAAACACAAAACTTTATGTATTACAGAAATTTGTCCCATCCAAGACACGGGACCCGAAGTATCTGAAGAAAAAGACCTATTCCAATGACGATTTTGAGAAAATAAGGGAAAAAATTGAAAAATATGTAGAGAAAGTTGTTGTCAGATAATCGGACAACCAATTTTTTTCACTGTTAATTCTCACCTGCCATGATCAAAATAAGAACAAATGACACAGTTCAAAATGTCTAATTTCAGTCACAGACCACAGATGTTTAAACGGAACTGGTGGTTCGGGGACTGGATTAAAACGGTTGATCAGAGGGTGGTGAATTTGAAGGAGGACACTTATCCCACCATCCTTTCAATGTGGTCGTCGCATTATCTCGTGGCAAAGATGTTATCCAGCCGCTCAAGATCGTTGATGACGCGCCAGTTTCCGGTTCCCTTTTCAACTTTAGCCCGCCACGCTTCCACACGTTCCAGGTATTGTTTCGGATCGCGGATATCCGTGCGGAGTTTGGTAACGTTGAGTGCGATCACGTTAAAGTTTGTAAGGTGTAAGGGAACGTCTCGTATGTGCCCCTTTGCAAGTTCTTCCTTGAGATCCGAAAATATGAGAATGTACTTTTGACCTGAATTTGCTTCGTTCAGATATTCGATGGCCTGTAATATGCCGCCGGATATGTCCGTATAGGAGCTGCTTCTCACGGAAGACACAAATTCGTTAACCGTGTTCTGAAACACCCGTTTCTGATTGTTTGAAATGGATGGTCGCGTGTCAAATGTCACCTTGGCGATGATGTCTTTTTCGCTGAAGCTTCCCGTATCAATACTGGCAACTGCCAGCGTATCCCCCGGCTGGAGGACTCCTAACAGATAGCTGATGATCGATTGTGCCTTTTTCAGCTCCATGGCATACGTGCCTGAGGTATCAAGGAGCATATAAATACCTTTAGAATGAGTTTTTGTGTCTGTACAACCGGAGATTATCATGAAAGAGATTATAAGAAACGTTACGATTTTTCTCATTGACCCTGCTCCTTATATTCAAGTTTTCGGTCAACCAGCTCGTCCGTATTGATTTCACCGTCCTGATATTGTGTTGTATGCTCCTGACCGGATTCTATGTCTTTTTTATTCCATATGCCGATGATTACCTCCTCCAGCCAAATTGCAGGGAATATGGCAAGATCATACACATTAACGATGAAGCGGCCCAGGAAGTAACTGATAGTGCCGAACAGACGAAGTAAAAAAGAAATCATTCTCAATAGACCTGCTCCGACGATACCGAGCACCGTTCTTGACGATGCCACAAATGATTCAAGCGGTATAGCCACGAAAGCAAGGGCAAACGGCAGGATGAACCCCATGACCATTTGTCCGATAGTCGGTATCTTACTGGCCGACAGGCCCGCTTGTTTGATGCCCGCCAGAGATTGCCTGAGAGTTTCCAGATCATAGGCAATGCGATCGCGCATGAAGGCGAGCGCCGATTCCACGCCGGCCAGGATAATGAGCATCGTCAATGTAATCCAGATCATCCGATGACGCATTTTATCATCCATGCTGCCGATGATCGGGAAAAGTCGTGTGACGCGAAGAGATTCCATCAAAAAGAGTCCCATGGTCAATTCTATGAGGATTATGACGAGGCCTGCAACATCCGATGTTTTATAGGGTCCGATATAGCTCGCACCACCGACCATTTCCGACATGGGCAGCGCTATGAGATTGAAATTTATCAGAGCACCACCAAAGGCAATGAGAAGAACAAGAGCGGCAATAAAAAATTGCGTCAGTGAAGATGAAGACAGTTTCCGAACAGCCTGGTCCTCCTGTGCACGTATCATTTCGTATTCTTCCATGTACCTGTCGATCGTTTTTGCCCGCTCAGTCAGATTGGTGATTGATTTACCGGCTCTGTCGAGGGCTTTCTGCATCTGACGCCAGTACGGAAGCATTTTACTCAGAATGGTATGACGGGTAGCCATGGAACTTCGATATGCTTCAACGGCTGATTTATGCTGCTCGTTGAGAGTCTTATTGATTTCTCCCAGCATGGTTGCGACCATCGAATCACCGGAGTGTTTGATTTTGGCAATCGATTCGATGATTGGCATCCAGGTTGGAAGAGATGGCGGCACTTCCGAACTGTCGTTATAATCCTCATCCAGCCGGGTCGTGAGATCGGCAAGTTTTCTGTGAAGGCTGGGGTATGCATCCAGATCTCTTGCTACTGCTGCATTAATACGATCGAATTCTCTGTCAATCAGACGTTCCGTATGTTCCAACCCGGTTGAGATGAGAACCTCTCGGTTTCGCTGAATCAGTCTTTTTTCCGCGTTGAGCACCGAGGCTGAAGAAAAACGCATTGCATTTCTGATGACCTTGCTGAATGACATGACTGCCCGGTGGAACGGTTTCCTTGCAAAATAGAGTGCGGTTAACAGAAGGGCTATCCAGATAAAGACCGAAAGAAAAGGGCTTTCCGTTATCTTTAATAAGCTTTCTAATGTCATAAATACCTCCGTTCAGATCGTTGCATAAGGGTTACGTCTAAAACGGGGATCATCTATATATCGCCCGCCGGTTTTGCAGTCTGAATTTTATATCACAATGCAATGGTGGCTTGCGTGGTTCGAAACATGAACATCACTTTCTTTTTTTCAGGAAACTTTTTATAAAAAAATGACCCCCCATATTGAAATGAACAAACAGCGTATGGTGGATTTTATAAAGAGAACCTATGATTGAGGCAATGTCGCAGTTCACACTTTTCGAGTGAAATATTTCACTTTCCTGTTACCTGCCCGACAATGCGCCGTGTTCTCGGCCGGTTATCAAAATCTATGAGTATAATTTGCTGCCATGTACCCAGTATAAGGTGACCGTCGATAACCGGAATCGTCAGAGAGGGACCGAGAAGCGCAGCTCTCACATGGGAATACCCGTTTCCATCACCCCATCGTTCATTGTGACGGTAATAAATGTCCCGGGGTGCAATCCTTTCAACAGCTTCCCGTAAATCTTCTATTACACCTCTCTCATATTCTATCGTTGTCAACGACGCCGTTGACCCGGGAATGAAAAGCAGGACATTTCCATTGGCGATATCCGCCTGGGCAAGCTTTTTCATCACGTCGCCCGTAATATCGACAATGTCCGTATTCCCGGTCGTCGAAAGAGAAAGCGAGAAATGTGTTATTTTCATTATTATCTCCTTTGTTTCGCGCGATATCAAAAAATTTGCGCCACACTATCACAGGTTTCTCCAATATACAACGACACCTGAAACAATAAAATGCACCTTGCCATTGCCCCAATTATCTGATAGTCAGTCATGTACACATTTGAGATCGCAAATAAAAAAGAAAGAATGCGATAAAAGCGCTACAAACATTTGCGAGGGAATTCTTTTCGAAAAAAAACCGAAAGAGTCCTCAGTACAAGAGATATTCAGCAAGAGAAGGATTTTAAAACACCATGGGAAAAGAATCGATACAACGGGCACAGGAAGTCCTGAAAATAGAAGCTGAGAGTATTTTAAGTCTTATTGACAAAGTTGACGAAAATTTTTCCAGAGCAGTTGACATAATATGTAATTTAAAAGGACGGGTTATTGTTACCGGAATCGGCAAATCAGGTCTTATCGGAAAGAAAATCGTCGCCACACTGACCAGTACGGGAACACCGGCCATTTTCCTGCATCCTGTAGAGGGACTGCATGGCGATCTTGGAATCGTGACGAAAGACGATGTCCTGCTTTCAATTTCAAACAGCGGTGAAACGGACGAGTTAAACACGATCATTGCCAGTATCAAAGATATCAACGTACCACTTATCGTCTTTACCGGTAATCCTGACTCAACCCTTGCAAGACTGAGCGACGTGACCATTGATGTCGGTGTTGCCAGGGAAGCATGCCCCTTCGGCCTTACGCCCACATCGAGTTCCACGGCGGCCTTAGCCATGGGAGATGCCCTGGCCATAGCTCTGATAAACAGAAAGAATTTTACCGAAAAGAATTTCTTTAAATTTCACCCGGGCGGAAACCTGGGACAGAGATTGATGGCCAGAGTTAAAGATATCATGATCTGCGGCGATAAAATCCCGAAAGTCCTACCGGAAACCCCTGCTCTGGAAGCAGTTAATGTCATTGACGCAAACAACGTCGGATTTGTCCTGATCGTGGATGAACAAAACCACCTGAAGGGAATACTCACCGACGGAGATGTTCGACGCTTTGTAAAAACAGGCCTGAACTTCACAGAAAAGACTGTCGATGAGCTGATGACAAGATCTCCCAAAACGATCAGTTCGGACAAATCACTTGCAGACACAATGGCGGCCATGCAGAAATACGAAATTACGACCTTCGCTGTCGTCAATGAGGACGGCCAGCTTGACGGGTATATTCATTTACATGACATCCTTGGCCGGGGAGGAACAATCAGGATATCTGTTCCTGTCTAGCGTCAATAATGGCTTGTGGATCGTGATTCGTAATTAGAAATAAAAGCCGAAATACGATACACGAATCACGAAACCCGCAAGAACGCTGAAAGCGAGGAATCCATTCATGCCCATTTATGAATTCGAGGGGAAAAAACCGGTCATATCTCCAAAAAGCTTCGTCCACCCCGATGCCGTCATTATCGGTGATGTTACTATCGGAGACCGGTGTTTCATAGCACCCGGCGTTGTCATTCGTGCCGACAACGGACCGGTAACAATCCATGAAGATACCAGTATTCAGGATAACACGGTGATTCATGTCGATCCCGGAGCCACCGTCGTAATCGAAAAGGAAGTTCTTGTGGGGCACACGGTAGTCATACATGACTCCCATATTAAAGAACGGTGCGTGATCGGAATGGGAGCCATTCTGCTGTTCGGTGTTGTCTGTGAGGAAGGAGTCTTCATCGGTGCGGGAGCCGTTGTCCCGAGTGGCATGCGTATACCTCGCAACAAGCTCGCCACCGGCAATCCTGCCAGGATCATCAAGGATGTAACACCGTCACAGAGAGAGTATGCAGATGCCGGGGTCAAGGATTATTTAAAACTCACTGAGCAATATCAAAAAAGTCTCAAGTTGATTTCTTAATTACAGCTCTTCCTGATTGACCGCTACCGTATCCAGTTTTGATCTCCCTTCTCATACCTTTCTATCATTTTACGTTCTATGCCGGATCGTAATTCCTCAAACAATTCGGAATCAACGTCTTCAGGCACGAATATGAGGGAATCAAAACGAATCTTCACCCTGCTGAACGGCTTGGGAATCATGAATCGATCCCAGCTGTTAAAAACCCACGGCCTTTCATAGAATACATACGTAGGACAGATCGCGGCTCCCGAGTGCGATGCAAGAGATATGAGTCCCGGTTTTATCACCCGTGCCGGCCCTGTCGGGCCGTCGACGATATGGCCGCAGAGCAGACTGTTTTTGATTTCCTCAACGAGCACTCTTAGCGCCTTCTTCCCTCCCCGTGAACCTGATCCTCTCACCGGTGTCCAGCCGATACGCTGCACCACATCGGCAATAAAGTCTCCATCCTTACTCTTCGAAATCATGATAGATATTGGCTTGTTAAAGATCCTGGGAAGATAAAATCCGCCGAAGAATCGCTGATGCCATGAGGCTAAAATAACTCGTCCGCTATTTTTCACGTGGTTTCTGATTTCGTCTTCATTTTCCAGTGTCAGCCTGATGGTTTTTGCATACAAGTTGAGAAGATAATAGGCAGGGAATGTTACAATATGCTTGATGATATAATATTTGAATTCTTTTCTCATACTCATGTGAATGTATATATTCCTCATTTACGAGTCCGTATTAGCGTGTTTTGACCTTTTTTACAACCTTTTACACCATAACACCGCAACGTTTATGAAATAATCCCATGGAAACAGTCTTTCTGATGATACGGGCACAATTATACGTTATCGTAATCAATGCCCTTCATCACATCAGTGCCTTTTGGCAACGCTTAACGGGTATTATTACTAAATCCCGGAGAAGCAGAAAACCAGCGATTTCAACTGTCTGAGCCGAAGACGAGTTTTGAAATCGCCTGAAACGAGCCCTAGAATGTATCAAAAACGTTTCAGGCATAGCGAAAAAGGGATTGGGGCAACAGCCCCTCAATGACTCACCCCCTTTTTTACTGACCACCTTCCTTTTCACTGAAAGGTATGAATAAAATATTTGCCTTTCAAATTTTTTTTATTGACTTCGCCCATTCGATTTATTAGAATTCCGACGCT